>NZ_JAOCDJ010000026.1:0-34172 GCF_029840885.1 Empedobacter sp. GD03861 | reverse complement strand
TTAATACTTTATTTAGTAAATTTGTAACAAACGTCGTATTAATTTCGACATATCATATCAAAAATACTTAGTAGAAATATGAAAAAACAACTATTTGTTGCTGCATTTGCATGTACTTCTGTTTTGGCAATTGCGCAAGAATCATATCAGGCTTTTAATCCAAATTATATGGATAAGTCTGTTCGTCCTCAAGATGATTTATATAATTATGTAAATGGTAATTGGATGAAAATTACAGAAATTCCTTCTGATAGAGCAAGATGGGGAAGTTTCGATGAGTTGAGAGAGAATACAGATAAAGTATCGTTGAAATTGGTAAAAGATTTATTGAATAATAAATATGCTCAAGATTCTAATGAACAAAAAATTTCTGATTTATATTCGGCTTATACAAACATGGAAGCTAGAAATAAAACAGGAATTGCTCCAATTCAGAAATACTTTAAGCAAATTGATGCAATCAAAAATTTGACAGATTTACAAGCGTATTTAACAGAGGTTACTCCAATTGGTGAGAATCCATTTTATGGTGTATCTGTTTATACTGATATGAAAAATAGTACGCAAAATGCTGTTTATTTAGGAAGTGTTGGATTAACTTTAGGTAAAACATATTACCAAAAAGAAGATGCTAAAAACACTGAAACTTTAGCTAATTTAAATCAATATATCGATCAAGTTTTTCCTTTTACAGGATCTAAAACTCGTGATTTAAAAGGGCCAAAAATTGTGGCTTTCGAAAAAATGATGGCGAAATACATCAAAACTGTTGAAGAAGATCGTGATCCAAATAAATCGTACAATCCTGTAAAATTATCAGAAGTTAAAAATTTAACGAAAAATGTTGATATTGAGCGTTATGTAAAAGCGTTAGGAATTAATCCAGAAACGGTAATTATTGGTGAATTAGATTATTATAAAAATTTAGATAAAATCTTAAATCAAGAGAATTTACCTTTGATTAAGGATTATTTACGTTTTAAATTAATCAATTCTTATGCAAGTTATTCAACATCTGATTTAGATAAAATTAATTTCGAATTTTACGGAAAAACTTTATCTGGTCAAAAAGAGCAACGTCCATTAGAAAAAAGAGGTTTAGCGTTTGTAAATGGCGCAACAGGAGAATTATTAGGACAAATTTATGTGAAAGATAATTTTCCACCAGAGGCAAAAGCAAAAGCTGAAGAATTAATCAGTTATTTATTCAAATCTTTTGACAAACACATCAAAGAATTAGATTGGATGTCTGACGCAACTAAAACGAAAGCGTTAGAAAAATTAAACAAGTTTACTGTAAAAATTGGTTACCCTGATAAATGGAAAGATTATTCTGGATTACAAGTAAAATCTTTGGCAGATGGAGGAAACTTAATTGAAGATGTAATGGCAATTAGCAAATGGCGTCAAGCAGAAAACTTGAAAGATTTTGGAAAACCAGTTGACAAAACTCGTTGGGGAATGTCGCCACAAACTGTAAATGCATATTTTAATCCAACTAATAACGAAATTGTTTTCCCAGCAGCAATTTTACAACCACCTTTCTATGATTATAGAGCGGATGCAGCTGTAAACTTTGGTGGAATTGGAGCAGTTATCGGTCACGAAATTTCTCACGGATTCGATGATTCGGGAGCTAAATTTGACGGTGATGGTAACTTAGTAAACTGGTGGACACCACAAGACGAAGAGAAATTTGCAAAAGCTACTAAAGCTTTGGCTACGCAATATGATGGTTATGAACCAGTAGCAGGAACACACGTTAATGGTACATTTACATCTGGGGAAAATATTGGAGATTTAGGAGGAGCTTCTGTTGCTTTTGATGCATTACAAATGTATTTGAAAGATAAAGGAACTTACGGAAATATAGATGGATATACTCCGCAACAACGTTTCTTCTTATCTTGGGCAACTATTTGGAGAACAAAAGCGACTGACGAAGCGTTAGTAAATCAAGTGAAAACAGATCCACATTCGCCTGGATATTACCGTTCTTTTGGACCAATCGTTAATATTGATGCGTTCCACGATGCGTTTAAAACAAAACCAGGAGATAAATTGTACAAAGCACCAAAAGACCGTATTAGAATTTGGTAAGATGCTTGGCAAAATTATTGATTGGATAAAAAATAGAAATAGAATTATTAAAATGACAACAGTTGAAGCAATAAACAATGCTAATGTAACATTAGTAGATGTTCGCGAGCCTTTTGAATTGGATACAGATGGATTTGTTCCAAATGCGATCAATATTCCATTAGGAGAAGTTCCTACGAGAGTAGAGGAGTTTAAAGAAATGTCAAGACCTATTGTGGTTTTTTGTAGAAGTGGTAACCGTTCTGGTCAAGCTGCACAATATTTACAAGCACAAGGTGTAGACGAAATTTTTAATGGAGGAGGTTTTCAGGATGTCTTAGATGTTTTGGAGAAATAATTCGTAACAATTATTATTTTATAAAAAAACCGATAAATTTTTATTTGTCGGTTTTTTTTATATATTATTGTATTTTAGATAGATATTCGTTTAAGTTAAAGCTATTTTAAAATAAATATAAAAAAATCAAAAAAAACAAGTGACCAAATAGGAATAGGTGTGTCATATAAATGTAAGCAGTTGAAATGTCAAAAGATTCTATAGAAAATATTGCAGATGACATTTTGGTGTATAAGATTGTCGAGACAAAAAATCAACATTTGTTCGGTATATTGTATGATAGGTATGCGCATACGGTATATAATAAATGTTTGAGCTTTGTAGAAGATCAAGCAGAGGCGCAGGATATGACGCATGATATATTTGTAAAGTTGTTTGTAAAACTGAAAACATATCAATCAAAATCTAAATTCTCTACTTGGTTATATTCTTTTACATATAATTTTTGTGTCAATCATGTGCAACGAAAGATAAAAGAAGAAAGAAAAAATTATTCGGTAACGGATGATTTGGTTGATAACTATAATGATGAAATTATTGATGACAAAGAAATTTTTGAATTAAAAATCGAAAAACTAACGCAGTCCCTAAAGGAGTTGGATGTCGAAGAGAAATCTATATTACTCATGAAATATCAAGATGAATTTTCAATCAAAGAAATTTCAGAAACTTTAGAGATTGGTGAAAGTGCAACTAAGATGAGATTGAATAGAGCAAAAAATCGTTTACTAAAAATTTATAACGCTTTGTAAAATGGAAAATCCTTTTAAGACTATACTAGCCAATGAAAAGCTTCCAGAAACAATAAAACAAAAAGTTATGGATGATGTTGCTTTAATAAAATTATCGTTGGAGGTAGCCGATTTGGTTTCAGTAAAATATCCAAGTACAATTGGAAATTTTTTCGGAATCGGAAAAAAATCAATTAACAAACCGAACAAAAAAGATAAAGAAGGTTAACTATAAATAGATTATATGAATATAGGTTTAAATTTTAGCTTGTTAGAAAGCTTATATCAAGAAATGGTACTTATTTTTCCTAAAGTTGTAGGAGGTATCATATTCATTATCCTGTCGTATATCTTGCTAAAGTTGATTCTGATATTGACCAAGTACATATTGAAATTATCTAAAATAGATAATCTAAAAAAAGCATTAAATAATAACGAAGCATTAAAAAATTCGTCAATAGAAGTCGATCCATCTAAAATTATATTACAATTTGTAAGATTGTTTATCATCTTATTGATCATTATTATTGGCTCAGATATTTTTGGTTTAACAGTTGTTTCTAACCAAATAGGACGAATTGTAGATTATCTTCCACAATTTTTTAGTGCAGTATTGATATTTGCAGGAGGATTTTATTTAGCTAACTATATCAAAACTTTTTTGAGAAGTTTGATTAAATCAATTGATTTAAACGGAGCAAATATTATTAGTAATATCATTTTTTATATCATTTTGATATTTACAATTATTACTTCATTAAATCAAGCTGGAGTTAATACAGATTTAATTACGAATAATTTATCCTTAATCTTAGGATCGGTGTTCTTGACATTAGCCATCGCGTTTGGATTAGGATCAAAAGACGTTATTTACAGATTATTATTGTCCTTTTATACCAATAGAAATTTTGAAATTGGACAAAGAATTATCATCGAAGATGATGTACAAGGCGTGATAATTGCTATTAACAATATATGTATGACAATACAAACTGCGGACGAAAAAGTAGTTTATCCGATTAAAATAATAACAAATAAAAAAATACGAATTATAGAAGATTAATCTTACCTACCTAAACCTATTTTAATAATTATTAACTAACCTATGATTAATTATTGAAACAAGCCGACTTTTAACCTACCAACCAAAAATCGTGAAAGCAAGTCTTTTACAACTAACAAACTTATCCGATTTAGTAGAAAATTAAAATATCACTTTCTATTATCTATCTAAATCAAACTAAACCAAATTTTTAAAAAGTGACCGAATTAACCAATCGGTCACTTTTATTTTTGTACAAAGTTTATTATTTCATATAATAGTTGTACATTTGCACCTCATTACATAATAATTATTAAATAATATTGGCATGTACTTAACATCAGAAGTAAAAAGCGAATTATTCGCAAAGCATGGTAAATCTGCAACAGATACAGGATCTGCAGAAGGGCAAATCGCATTATTCACTTACAGAATTAACCACTTAACTGGTCACTTGAAAAAAAATCACAAAGATTTTAATACAGAAAGATCATTAGTTATGTTAGTTGGTAAGCGTAAAGCGTTATTAAACTACTTAAAGAAAAAAGATATCACAAGATACCGTGCGATTATCGCTGAATTAGGATTACGTAAGTAATTTTAAACACAATATAAAAGGGCAATTACGTAGAAATTGCCTTTTTTTTTGTTATAAATTAAAATAAGATATTTATCTTTATATAATGCAGTTAAAGCAAACGGCTTTAACTTTAGACGAATTAAATACTAAGAAGACGAATGATTCCACAGGCGATCACAGAAAAAATTACTCTTTCAGACGGAAGAGAAATTACAATCGAAACAGGGAAATTAGCAAAACAAGCTGACGGATCTGTGGTTGTACGCATGGGCGACACCATGTTATTAGCTACAGTTGTAGCAAACAAAGAAGCAAATCCAGGTGTAGATTTTTTACCTTTAACAGTAGATTATAGAGAAAAATTTTACGCTGCAGGACGCATCCCAGGGAATTTCTTCAGAAGAGAAGCAAAACCATCAGATGATGAAGTATTAACAATGCGTCTTGTAGACCGTGTTTTACGCCCAATGTTTCCAGAAGACTTTCATGCTGAGGTTCAGGTCATGATCTCACTTATTTCTTACGACAAAAATGTAATGCCAGAAGCTTTAGCTGGTTTAGCTGCATCAGCAGCCATTGCAATTACAGATATTCCTTTCACATTAATTTCAGAAGCTCGCGTTATTCGTTTGAATGGTGAGTTAATGATTAATCCTTCAAAAGAACAATTAGACCAAGCAGATATCGACATTATGGTTGGTGCTTCTAAAGATTCTGTTGTAATGGTAGAAGGGGAGATGAGCGAAATTTCTGAACGTGAAATGTTAGACGCAATTGAATTTGCTCATGCTGAGATTAAAAAACAAATTGAAGCACAAGAAAGTTTAGCAGCGAAAGTAGGTAAATCTTTACCAAAACGTGAATATAGCCACGAAACACACGACGAAGAAATTCGCGAAAAAGTATGGGCTTATGGATATGATAAATTTTATGATATCGCTAAACACCCATCTGATAAACACGAAAGAGGTGATAAATTTGCTCAAGTTGAAGCAGATTTCTTAGCTCAATACGAAGGAGATGAAGAAGAGTTAGCTCGTGTAACTCCTTTTGCTCACATTTACTTCCACGATGTACAAAAAGAAGCTGTACGTCAATTAATCTTAAACGAAGGAATTCGTTTAGATGGACGTGATCCAAAAACGATTCGTCCAATTTGGACAGAAGTTGATTATTTACCATCAACTCATGGTTCTGCAATCTTCACACGTGGGGAAACTCAAGCATTAGCTACAGTAACTTTAGGTTCTTCTAAAGATGCTAATATGGTTGATGGAGTTGTAACAAACTTCGACGAAAAATTCTTTTTACACTATAATTTCCCTCCATTCTCAACAGGTGAAGCTCGTCCATTAAGAGGAACTTCTCGTCGTGAAGTTGGTCACGGAAACTTAGCACAACGTGCTTTAGCGCAAATGTTACCTGACGATTGTCCTTATACAGTTCGTATTGTTTCTGAAGTATTAGAATCTAACGGTTCTTCTTCTATGGCAACAGTTTGTGCAGGAACATTAGCAATTATGGACTCTGGTTTACAAATGAAGAAACCAGTTTCAGGTATTGCAATGGGGTTAATCACAGATACTAAATCAGGGAAATTTACAGTATTGTCTGATATCTTAGGAGATGAAGATCACTTAGGAGATATGGACTTTAAAGTAACAGGAACTGCAGACGGTATCACAGCTTGTCAAATGGATATTAAAGTACAAGGTTTATCTATGGAAATCATGGAAACAGCTTTGTTACAAGCAAAAGAAGGTCGTGAGCACATTTTAGGTAAATTATTAGAAACTTTACCAGCACCTCGTCCACAATTGAAACCAAATGCACCAAAAGTTGTTGTAATTGAAATTCCTAAAGAATTCATTGGAGCAGTAATCGGACCTGGAGGAAAAGTAATTCAAGAAATGCAAAAAGAAACTGAAACAGTTATTGCAATTACTGAGTTAGATACAACAGGACGTGTAGAAATCAATGGTGTGATTCAAGAAAACATCGATCGTGTTGTAGAAAGAATCAAACAAATTGCTTTCGTTCCAGAAGTTGGTGAAACATATCATTCAGTTGTAAAATCTATCAAACCATTTGGAGCGTTTGTAGAGATTGCAAAAGGAGTTGAAGGTTTAGTTCACATTTCTGAATTAGAGCACAGACGTCTTGAAAAAGTTGAAGATTCTGTAAACATCGGTGATAAAATTGATGTTAAATTCTTAGGTTACGATGATAAAAAGAAAATGAAATTATCTCGTAAAGCTTTGTTGCCAAAACCAGAGAGAACAGAAAAACCTGCTAAATCAGCAGAGAAAAAAGAGGATAAACCTCAAGATAATAAAGAAGCTTAATTAAGTTTTGATATAAAGTAAAAAGTCCGAGATTTTCTCGGACTTTTTTTGTTATATAAATTCTAAATCTGTTTTTTTAAGATGTTTGATTTTATCATTTTTGTCTAAAATGCTATTTAGTTCATTAATAAAATTGATTAATTCATTATAATCTTTTTTATTTGATAAATAATTATTTTCTTCAAAGGCAGAAGTTAGAACAAAATGTCTATTGATAGTTTTATCACTAATAATAATATTTTTTCTTAGATTAGGTAGTGTAACAATTATTCCATGACCTTTTTGATAAATAGAGTCTAATCTAAAAATATTTTTATCTCTAATTAAGGAAATTATCTTTTCTTTTTCTTTTTGATCAAGAACGTTTTTTATTACAATAGTATCTTCAATATAATATTGCTCGAATTGATTTTTTTCAAAATTATATTTTCTAATTTCATCTATATATTCAAATGATAAATTAGTTTCATCAAAAAAATATTCAGGTTTTGATTTAGTTTGATTATTCAAAATAATAATGAAACCAACCATTCCAATAAAACCAATTAGAAAGCAAAGTAGATTAATGATTTTAATTTTTACTTTCACGATTCAAATTTTGTGTTAATTAAATAAAAATAATCTTTTTTTAACAATAAAACCTCAGTAAAACTTTATTAAATACTTAAAGATTAGGAGAACTTCAGATAATCAATTATTTTAGCAATTCGTAAAATTGAAGACAAACAAATAATGAAAAAATTTTTATTATCCACGCTTTTAGTGGTTATGCTTTTTCCTTTTAAAGTGAAAGCTGACGAAGGAATGTGGTTTTTGATGTTCATCGAGCGTCTGAATCACCGTGATATGCAAAAACAAGGTTTACAATTAACTTCAGAAGAAATTTATAGTATCAACAATAACTCTTTAAAAGATGCTATTGTACAATTTGGTGGTGGATGTACTGCTGAAATGGTTTCTGGACAAGGTTTAGTTTTGACAAATCACCACTGTGGTTATGGTGCTATTGCTGAATTATCTGCTCCAGAACATGATTACTTAAAAGATGGTTTTTGGGCAAAAGACAAAGCTGCTGAGTTAAAACCAAAAAGCTTAAAAGTACGTTTCTTCGTTCGTATGGATGATGTTTCTAAACGTATTTTAGGTGTTGTAAATGATAAAATGTCTGAGTTAGATCGTGAAAAAGCGATTAACCAAGAGATTGCAAAAATCGAAAAAGAAAACAGCGAAAACGGAAAATATGTTGTTTCTGTTCGTTCATTCTTCCAAGGAAATGAATATTACTATTTTGTTTACCAAGACTATGAAGATGTACGTTTAGTAGGAACACCTCCAAGTTCTATTGGAAAATATGGTGGAGATACAGATAACTGGGAATGGCCACGTCACACAGGAGATTTCTCTATGTTCCGTGTATATGGTGACAAAGATGGAAATCCTGCAGCTTATTCTACAAGCAATGTTCCGTTACAACCAAAACATCATTTACCAGTTTCTCTAAAAGGATATCAACCAAATGATTTCGCTATGATTTTAGGTTACCCAGGTCGTACAAATCGTTGGATGCCAGCGCAAGGTGTTGCTCAAAATGTAGAGTACGCTTATCCTGCTTGGGTTGAAGCTTCTAAAGTGACAATGGATCAAATGAAAAAATATATGGAGCAAAATCAAAAAGTAAATATTGATTATGCTTCTAAATATGCTGGAGTTGCGAACTATTGGAAAAATCGTGATGGAATGATCGAAGCTTTAAAACTTCACGGAACTGTTGCGAAGAAAACAAAAGAAGAAGAAAAATTCAATAAATGGGCTCAAAAAGGAGCAAACAAAGCCGAATATGGTGATGTTGTTTCGAATTTGAATAATTATTATGCGAAAACAAATTTAGATGCTCGTCATAACAATTACATCAACATTTTATTGCGTTACTCAACTTTAGCAAGTGCGCCATATTCTATTGGAAAAGCATTAGAAAACTATGCAGCAGCGAATGATGCAAAACGTGATGAAATGCGTCCGAAAATTCAGAATGCAATCAATGCATATTACGAAAAAATGTATTTACCTTTAGAAAAAGATTTATTGGCTGCTCAATTAAATCTTTATGCTTCTAAAGCGAGCGAAGCTGGTTTAGCGCCTTATGTTGCTGATTTAGCGAAGCAAAATAACAAGAACTTTACAGCTTATGTAAATGATGCTGTTGAAAGAAGTTTCTTCGCTGATCAAAAACAAGTTGAGAATTTCTTAATTTCTCCAGATGTAGAAGTCTTGAAAAAAGATCCTTTATATGTTTTGTCAAATGCTTTAGTAGAAAGAGCTTCTAAGCAAACTGATGAACAAGCAAAATTGAATGATGTTTATTCTAAAAACTTCCGTTTATTGGTAAAAGGTTTACGTGAGTCTAAAATCGGAAATATTTTATATCCAGATGCTAACTCTACGTTACGTTTAACTTACGGTTCTATTCAAAATTTACCAAAAAGTACAAATCCAAAACGTCAACCAGATGTTGCTTCTAACTATTTCACAACATTAGAAGGTACAGTTGCAAAACACATCGCAGGTGACGAAGAGTTCGAAAATCCACAACGTTTATTAGATTTAGCGAAAGCGAAAGATTATGGACAATATGGAGATAAAGATGGATATTTACACGTAAATTTCTTATCAAACAATGATATTACAGGAGGTAACTCTGGTTCTCCGGTAATGAATGGTAAAGGTGAATTAATCGGTATTGCATTTGACGGAAACATTGAAGCAATGGCTGGTGATGTAATCTTTGATCCTAAATTACAACGTACGATTTCTGTAGATATTCGTTATGTTTTATGGGTTGTTGATAAATTTGCTGGAGCAAAACACATCGTTGATGAAATGACAATTGTAAAATAAGATTTGAATCATAATAATTTTTAAGGCTTCCTATTTTGGAAGCCTTTTTTTGTAGAGAGAATCTAAACGAATTACCTTTGTAAAAAATAAAAGTAAATGAAAGTTATTCCTCTTTTAGAAGGTGTTTTTCATGTTGATGCAAAAAAAGAGTTTCATTATTTAGGTGATAATATTGATGTTAAAAATCCCGCTGACGGATATAATCTTATTGTTCGTCCATTTTTGATACAAATTGGAGATGAAAATATTTTGATTGATTGTGGTTTCGGAACTGAAGTAGATTGTGAACCTATCATTCTAAAAAAATTACGCGAATATAATATTAATCCAAATCAAATTACGAAAGTATTGATTTCGCATTTACATAAAGATCATATCAACGGAATTGGAAATTGGGTAGGGGATCAGTTTGTATGTAACTTTCCTGAAGCAAAAATTTATATTCAACAACGCGAGTATGATTATGCGGTTGTTCAAACAAATAATTCTTATAACTATGATCGTTTAGAAAAGTTGAAATCATTCAAAAATATTGTATGGATGAATGATGATAGTGGAAATATAACGGATAATATCAAATTCGAAGTAACAGGAGGACACGTTCCGTTTCAACAAGTTTTTTGGATCAAAGAAAATGATGAAATTGTATTTTATGGAGCTGACAATCTACCTCAATTAAATTATTTTAAATATCATGCTGCTTTCAAGAATGATGTAGATGGTGTAAAAGCGATGGAAGATCGTTTGCGTTGGGAAGTTGATGCGAAAACAGAACACTGGAAAATACTTTTCTATCACGGAAAAAGAACAGATATAAAACAATTTTAGAAATTATATTATAAATGAAAAGCTTTGCATTTGCAAAGCCTTTTGTATTTGAATTATATTTCAGTTTAACTTCGAGTACCTTTGTTGATTTTAAAATTAATTGACATAAACTATGCTAAAATTCTTAAAAAGATATTAACGTTTTATGATTTGTTTTTTATGGATTTAATAAAAAGGTTTATTGAAAATACATTTATATAAAAAAATCCTCAACATGTGTTGAGGATTTCGTGTATAGTTTTTTACATTTTTTCTTCGCTATATTCGCCGAGTAAAGCATAATATCCAAAAAGTGCCATTCCAATAACTATAATTGGTGTAAGGACAAATAGAATAATAATTCCGAATACTAAATCATCTTGAGAGCCTGATGATAATTTAGGAATACCAAATTCCATGATACAAAAGTAGGCTAAAACAAGTGATAATGCGATCCAAACGATTCCTAATATTTTTTTAATTGTTTCCATTTCTAATTAGTTTTTTAGTTAACATTTCTGTCTTTATTACTGATATAAATTGCTCCGATGATAAAACAAACAGCCGCAATTCCAATAGGATACCAAAGACCCTCTAAGTAAAACTGTGGATCTCCGTTGTTTTTGGCATTTGTTACCAAATAAGTAGAAACAGCAGGTAAAAGACCTCCAAAAATTCCGTTTCCTACGTGGTAAGGCAAAGACATCGATGTATATCTAATTTTAACAGGGAACATTTCTACTAAGAACGCAGCAATTGGACCATAAACCATTGTGATAAAAATAATTTGAATCCAAATTAATCCAACTAATTTCCATTTATCACCACTATTAATATGTGTCGATTTTTTTACAATTTCACTTACTTTTCCATCTACAATTTTTGCTTGACCATTTTCTAAATGAAGCGTTGTAACTTGTTTATAAGTCGTGCCATCTGTAAATGATTTTTGAATTGTATAAATAGAATCAGATTTTTCGTCAACATTTTTGATTTCAGCTTTTTCAATTGTTTGTGCTGCAATTACTTCTTTATTTTCAAGATTTGTTGTTTGATACATTGATTCGTAAATTGGTCGATACGAGAATACAGCGACAATCATTCCGATTAACATCACCCATTTTCGACCAACTTTATCACTCAGCCATCCAAAGAACACAAAGAAAGGTGTACCAAATAATAAAGCAATTCCTAACAAAGAATCTACTTGATCAGATTCTACATTCATCACCGTTTTCATGTAACTCATCGAGTAAAACTGACCTGTATACCACACAACTCCTTGTCCCATCACAGCTCCAAAAAGTGCTAATAAAACGAATTTCATATTGTAACGATTCCCGAAAGATTCTTTCAAAGGATTTTTAGAAGTTGTTCCTTCATCTTTTGCTTTTTTGAAAGCTGGCGATTCGTCCATATTTTTACGAATCAAATATGAAACGTAAACCATTAAGATTGATAAGATAAATGGAACTCGCCATCCCCAAAGGTCAAACTGCTCTTCTGATAATAATGTTTTCGTTAATAAAATAACCAATAACGAAACAAATAAACCAACTGTTGCAGTGGTTTGTATCCAAGAAGTCCAATATCCTCTTTCTCCGTCTGGTGCGTGTTCTGCTACGTATGTTGCAGCACCTCCATATTCGCCTCCAAGTGCCAAACCTTGTAATAAACGTAAGATTAATACTAATAAAGGTGCGATAAATCCAATTGATTCGTAAGATGGAATACATCCGATCAAAAAAGTTGCTCCTCCCATTAATACTAAAGTTGCCATAAACGTATATTTACGACCAATAATGTCTCCTAATCGACCAAAGAATAATGCACCAAATGGACGTACAACAAATCCAGCAGCAAATGTTGCTAAGGTTGATAAAAAGGCAGCTGTAGGATTGTCAGCTGGGAAAAATTTAGTAGAAATTACAACAGCTAAACTTCCAAAAATAAAGAAGTCATACCATTCAATTAGCGTTCCCATCGAGGAAGCACCAATCACTTTCCAGATTGTTTTTTTGTTAGCAGTTTCGCTCATAAATAATGTGTTTTTGTGTTAATTCTTGTGTGTTTTTTATAATAATATCATTGCTTGTATTGTTATCATATCGTCCATGTGTTTTGGTTGATCGAAAGATTTTTGATATTCTACAGAAATTTTAGCATTCTGACCATCAATGTACCAGTTTCCACCTAATTTTAATTCGTTTGCAGGTTTCACTAAACCTTTGAAATCTCTGTAAGAATACCCAACATACGGCTGAATTCTATTGCGGAATTTCCCTTCGCCTTCTTTGAGGTTTTTAGGTAGTAAATACCCAACATGTCCAGAAAATTGGTTTCCATCTCCTACAACATTACCTTGTACATAATTTTCGCCCATGTCCGAATTTTGATATTTCGCATAAGCTGTCATCGAAGATGATTTTCCGATTGGCGCATCGTAGAACGCATCAATAGCAAGATGAGTTACATTTTCTCCAATCAAATTATCATTTTCTTTTTTGACAATCGCATTGCTTTGATTAAAAAATCCTGCTCCGATATTGAATACTTTTTTAGTTCCTAAATAGGTTCCAACGCGATAAGGTAAAGCATTCGATTCTTGATCTAAGAATTGATAATCAAAATAACCTGAAACTGCATATTTACCTTCTCCAAGTATCGCTTTTCCCAAATATTTTTCTTGTCCGTTTTGTAAAACTGTCGAAGAGTTTCCGTCCAAAGTATTCGTAATAGCATCACTTAATGCTAAACGATAATTTAGTTTTCCAATTCGCCCTTTAGCAAACATTCCCAAATGATTTGAAAATTGATCAGACAAACCAAGTGTTGACCAGTCAGCTCTGTTATTATCTAAGGTCAACATATTGATAGAACCTTGACCATTTCCACGAGAAATTCCACCAAAATTGTGAACTCCAGCACCAATTGCTAAATTGTTTGTTACCTTATATTGTAAAAACATTTCATGCAAGAAAAACGATACATCTGTACTTTTTCCCATCGGAGAAAGATTATTATCATAGATTCCATTTGCACCAAAATGTGTTAAAATCATAAATCGATCATTGATTTGTGAATAAGCAAGAACGCGCGCTCGTTTGATAGAAAATCCATCATTGGCGTGTTTTCCTTCGTAATCCTGAAACCAAGTTTGTCCCCAAAGAATAAATCGGACATATTTACTTCCTTCTGGATTTAATTTAACGACCAAACCGCCGTCATATTCAGAAGCATATTGAGCCTTCAATTCCGTGGCTCCAAAAATGGATAGTAGAGCAATTGCGACAAAAATTTTTTTCATTTTTTAATAAATGGTGTTAGCTGTACATTATTTGTGATTTTGTATTGACTTAATTAATAGACTTAAGTTTATCTAAAATAATGTATTGAATAATAATAATGCTTTTTTTGATAAAGAATTTCTTTTTTATTTTATTAGTGTAAATAATACGCTAATATTTTTTTTAATTTCTTAAAAAAATGTCAAGAAAAGTTTTAAGTTGATAATCTGAGTTGGATTTATTTCAGAAAATTTATCAAAAAAAGATGCAATAATAATCTTATTATTTATTAAATCAAGAAATAATTATTGACTAATTGATAAAATATAGAAGTAATTTATTCTAAAATGTTATGATTTAGTAAAATATAATCTGAAATTATTTATTCTGATTAGAATAGTATAAGTAGAAAGCATAAAAAAGGTTTCGATTTTATTCGAAACCTTTTTTTAATTTATTGTAATTCTAAGATAATCTAACAATGCGATACAATTCTCTTTGGAAAATTGCGCGCCTTTTAATTGATTATCATTCGGATTTATCGTGAAGTTATAAGCCGTTTTGAAATTGGCTTGTTTTAAATTGGTCTGATAGAAAATGGAGTGAGCCAAATTGCAGTTCATAAAATAGGCTTGACTAAGATCTGCAAAAGAAAATTCTACATTTTGTAAAGAACAATTGCTAAACTTTGTCTTTTTTAACGGTAATTCATAAAAAGATGAGTCGTTTAACGTACAATTTTCAAATGAAATACTTAATCCAAATTTGTTCGAATTTTCGAGATTAAAACCAATCATTTTACAATTAATAAATTCAACTTGCTGAAAGCTTGTATTTTCTAAAGTTGAATTACTCAAATTACATTCGATAAATTGACATTGAATAAATTTGATATCGTTTAAATCTAATCCATTCAAATCACAATTCGCAAACTCACAATTCTCGTATTCACCAGATATATTTTGATTTTCTGAGAAATTAATTTGTTCAAATTTTTCTTCGAAATGATAATCCATAAGCTATTTTTTTACGATCAAATTTCTTAGGGCTAACCAGAAAATCATCACAATCATGTCAATGTAAATAGTAACTTTTAATTGATCGATTTGCGAACAAAGATTTTTTCCTGTTATAGTAGAAATACAAGTGTCAACTCCGTCGGTTTCATATTTTATACTAACCATAGTATTAATAATCATGTAAAAAACAACTGGAATAATAAGAATAATTATCGCTAAAATAATGTTATAATATCGTTTTGAGATCATAATTAATCTTCGAATGTAACTTCTATTTCTTGTCCAAATTGTAAGATATAACCATTGTTGTCGTAGATTGCAAATTCGCGCATATCCCATTCAAAGGTCTCAATTTCATACACAACTTCGCAATCATCTTTTACTTGATTCCACAACTCGTCTACATTGTCTACAACAAAATAAAAAGAGCCTGTGAAATTTGCTCGTTCAAAATCTGCTCCTTCATTTGGATAAGCCAACATAATTTCTACATCGTCTTTTTGCAAGCAAGCCCAAATCCAATCTTCATTTTGATCAGCAATCTTAAATCCTAATTTTTTATAGAATTTTGTTGTTTTTTGTAAATCTTTCGTCCAAATAATTGGGCGCAAACTTTTAAAAGCCATGTTATATTATTTTGGATAAAATTACTTCAATTTTTCTTAACTCTCAATTCCATTTTTAATGAAAATTATGCTATTTATTCATATTATTTTACCGAAAGTTTATTCCATAAAAAAACTCCTAACACGTAGGAGTTTCGTACTATAAATCAATTTTGATTTACGGATTATATTTTTTGTTTAATGCTTTCAAGATTGCCCAAGTTTCAGCATCTACAACTCCATCGTATTTTTCTGGACGGAAATGCATCTGAAATGCCACAATTGCATTTTTTGTTTGCGCGTCTATCATTCCATTTGTAGGAACGTTGTACCCATATTTCTTAAGATCAGTTTGCACTTGTGTGATAAAAACGGAACTTGTTGTATCCCAAGGATATTGTTGCATAAATACATACTTGTCTGTATCATCGTACCAAGCACCAACACCGTAATCTGTATATAATTTTTTCCAAGGGAAAAGTGGACCCGGATCTGGTTTTCTTCCTGGCGCAACATCAGAATGCCCAATTACATTAAAAGGAGAAATATTATAACGTTTTACAATATCTTGTGTCAATTCACCTACTTTTTTGATTTGATAATCTGGATAAGGCGTGTAATTTGGATAAGCATCCGTTCCTTTGTTTCCAAGATTAACGATTTCGATACCAATAGAAGAAAAGTTTATATTATCCAATCCTTTCCAACTACTAACACCTGCATGCCATGCACGTTTTGTTTCGTCAACTAAAAGATTAATTGTTTTGTCATCATAATCATTTACCAAATAATGTGCACTTACATCTTTCTGAGTCAATACTTTTAACGATAACTCTGTGTTGATTGCTGTGTAGTGTAACACTAAAAATCGTACACGTTCATCTTGCGAAATAGATGGATAATAATCTGTTGTCACCTTGTACTTGTCGAGTTTTGCAGCTCGAGTCATTTCCGGTTGATCTGTTTTTGAATTAATAATGACTGTGTCACGAATTACTTTTGTAATTGTTTTTGGTGGAACTTTTTTAGTTGCACAACTAGCCAAAATAAAAAAACAAGAAATTGCGGAAAATACTAATCCTTTAAAATTCATTCTTTTAGTTCTAAATAGTCTTTTGAATAGCCAAAATTAAGCCAAATAATTTAATTTTTTATTAAAAAAGACTTGTTTTGCAATAAAAGTCAATATATATTTGCAACCGCTTTATGAGACTAATCAGTCTTATTTTTAAAAGTTAGGAGAGGTGCCAGAGCGGTAATGGAGCAGATTGCTAATCTGTCATCGGGAAACCGATGCCAGGGTTCGAGTCCCTGTCTCTCCGCTTTTTTAAAGCTTGTAATAAAACACCATTCGGGGTGTAGCGTAGCCCGGTCATCGCGCCTGCTTTGGGAGCAGGAGGTCGCAGGTTCGAATCCTGCCACCCCGACGAATTTTAATAATAAAATTTTGGATTGGTCCAGTAGCTCAGCTGGATAGAGCAACTGCCTTCTAAGCAGTAGGTCTCAGGTTCGAATCCTGACTGGATCACAATCTAAAGAAAACCCACACTAATTATCAGTGTGGGTTTTTTGTTTATTTCTGATTTATTATAGTTTTATTTTTAAGTCAATTGTAAATCACTATTTTCAGTGAGATGCTTTCTGTAATGTTTACTTATTTTTATTTTAAATAAATTGTATGAATCAGCCTACCAAAATCAAAATTTCAAGAGTATTTTTAGGATTGACAATATTCTTTTTTATCTGTTTTATAATTATGTATAGTATTGATGGAACTGAGATTGCTAGAAGTCAAAATTTTTTGTTTGATTTTATAGCATTTACAGGAATTTTATCTTTTATTTTGTGTCCACTTTTTTCAATAATATCCATTATTTTTAACTATAAAAACTGGATATTATATCTTGTATTACTTCTAAGTTTTATTCCTTATTTTGGAATTTCAAAACTATTTGAACATGCTAATTTCGGAGGAAGTTTTTAGACTTGCACTAAATTTTCTTTCCCTTTTTCACTTAACTGCTTAAAGTTAATTGCAGGAATAGTTGGATTCAATTCAGACTTGAAATTAGTAACACTTGGCGTTTCAAAAAAATCTAATTCGTATAAGCCATCTTCCACGAATTGACACTCATCGGTTAAAATATAGACTTTAGGAAAACTTGGTTTTCGTTCTATTTTTACTTTTTTGATGTTATTTTGATCGGTGAAAACTTCTCCTTTCTTTGTGTTTGCCATTGTTTCTTATTTAGACAACAAATTTCTTAATAATATTGAATATTAAAAAAATCAATCCGTAATATTCAAAATATTTCTACCTTCGTTACAAATAAAACCACGTGAAATATACAATTCTAGCAATACTTTTGTTTTTCTTTTTAGGATTAACAAGTTGTTTACCAACTAAAACAGTTACTGAATCGAAAACTGTGACTTCAGAAATTAGCGATTTATCAGGAAAATGGAATATTGATGATGGAGGAGATTACATTATTTTTGAAGATGCAACCAAAAAGATGGTGATGAAAACGGCTTGCGGAATAATTACGGCTGATTATACCAAAATAAATCAAGCAATAATTTTTAATCATTTAAAACAAGTGAATTCTGATTGTGAAATTCCTCAAAATATGATTCAAAATTTGCAAAAAACTGCATATTTTAAAGTAAAATCATCAAATCAAATTACTTTTTATGATGAAGCTCATCTAGAAAAGCTAACTTTGAAATTAATAAAGTAAATCGCCAAGAAAAATATATTATGCTTAGCATAATTTTTTATTAAATTTGTCTAAATTTCTAATGTTGAAGAAAGTTTTAAGTTATCCGTTATCTATAATCTTTTATATTTTTTATGGATTAACGTTGTTGGTAATGCATGTTGTGCAATGGTTGTGCTACAATTTGGGAGGGTATGCTGCTCATCACAAAAGTGTAAAAGTGATGAATGGTCTTTTGGTTTTTTGGACAAGAATTTTAGGTACAACGTATACCTATAAAGGAAGAGAAAATTTGAAACAAAATGTACCATTGATTTTTGTGAGTAATCACCAAAGTATGTATGATATTTCTCCGTTGGAATATGATTTGGCTGATTATCATCCTAAGTTTATTTCGAAAATAGAATTGGGAAAAGGAATTCCCAGTGTATCGTACAATTTAACGCATGGAGGTTCTGCATTAATCGATCGTAAGAACGGAAAACAAGCAATAGAGGAAATAAAAAAATTAGCGCAATACATTCAGAAAAATAATTATTCAGCTATTATTTTTCCAGAAGGTACAAGAAGCAAAAATGGAGTACCAAAGGCTTTCAAAGAAAATGGATTGAAAGTTTTGACGAAATATGCTAAAGACGCTTATGTTGTTCCCGTTACGCTAAATAATACGTGGGAAATAGAAAAGTGGGGTAAATTCCCGATGTATTTGGGCGCGAAAGTAACGATACAATACCATAAACCCTTAAAAGTGAGTGACTATAAGTTTGATGAAATATTCGAGCTTACCGAAAAAACTGTAAAAAGTAGTATAACCGCATAAAATAATTATATGTCAATAAATAATGTTCGCCTGGAAGTAATGCAATTTCTTGAGAAAGATATTGATGCTTATATGGACAAATTCTTAGTTCCAGCCGATAAAATTTGGCAACCAACAGATTTTTTACCGAATTCTCAAACAGATTCTTTTTTTGACGAAATCAAAGAATTACAAGAGCTTTCGAAAGATTTGCCAGATGATTTCTGGATTACATTGATTGGAGATACCATTACTGAAGAAGCTTTGCCAACCTACGAATCTTGGTTGATGCAAATGGACGGTGTGGTAGATGAAGAAGGAAATTACCTAGAAAATGGTTGGGCAAAATGGATTCGCCATTGGACAGGAGAAGAAAATCGTCACGGTGATGTTTTGAATAAATTTTTGTATTTATCAGGACGTATCAATATGCGCGAGGTTGAAGTAACAACGCAGCATTTGATAAATGACGGTTTTGACATTGGAACAGCACACGATCCTTACAAAAACTTTGTTTATACAAGTTTTCAAGAATTAGCAACTTATGTATCGCATAATAATGTATCAGCAATTGCAAAAAAATACGGAGCGAAAAAATTATCGCGTATGTGTAAAATCATTGCAGGAGATGAAATGCGTCACCATTTAGCTTACACAGAGTTCGTTCGTCGTATTTTCGAAGCTGATCCTTCAGAAATGATGTTAGCTGTTCAACATATGTTCAAACTTAAGATTGTAATGCCAGCGCATTTCTTAAGAGCTTCTGGAGAAGAAAGAGGTACTTTGTTTGATGCGTTTTCAGATGCAGCGCAACGTATTGGTGTGTACACAGCGTTTGATTACATCGATATTATGCGAAAATTAATTGAAGCTTGGCAATTGGATAAAATCTCTGGATTGAATGCAGAGGCTGAAAAAGCAAGAGATTATATCATGAAATTCCCAGATAGAATGGATAGAATTTCGCAACGTATTGTGATTCCTGAAGATGGACCACAATTCAAATGGTTATTACCAGCTACGTCTAAATAGATTATTATAATCAAAATCATATAAAAAAGAGGCAATTCAAAATCGAATTGCCTCTTTTTATTTAGTAACTTTAACCAACAAAACAAATTATAAACAATTACTTATGGACGATTTTATTGCTGCCAGAAGTCAGATGGCGATGTCGCTTGCCTTTCACATTGTTTTTTCGTGTGTTGGAATGGTGATGCCTTTTATGATGGCAATTGCTCACTACAAATACCTCAAAACTAAAAACGAAATTTACAAAGGGTTAACCAAAGCTTGGAGTAAGGGAGTTGCGATTTTATTTGCTACGGGAGCAGTTTCTGGTACAATGCTTTCGTTCGAGTTAGGATTATTGTTTCCTAAATTTATGGAACACGCTGGACCAATTTTCGGAATGCCATTTTCGTTAGAAGGAACAGCTTTTTTTATTGAAGCTATTGCTTTAGGCTTTTTTCTTTATGGTTGGGACAAATTCAACAAATGGTTTCATTGGATTTGTGGTGTAATTGTAGGAATTAGCGGTTTAGCTTCAGGAATTTTGGTTGTTGCAGCAAATGCTTGGATGAATTCTCCGTCAGGTTTCGATTTTGTAAATGGCGAATATCTTAACATAGATCCTGTAAAAGCTATGTTCAACGATGCGTGGTTTTCACAAGCGTTGCACATGACTATTGCAGCTTTTTGTGCGACTGGATTTGCGGTTGCGGGTTTACATGCTTATCTTATTTTGAAAGGTAAGAATGTAAATTTTCATCGAGAAGCATTCAAAATTAGTTCTGTTTTAGCGATCACAGCAGCAATGTTAGCACCTTTGAGTGGTGATATTTCGGCGAAAGATGTCGCAAAACGTCAACCGATTAAATTGGCTGCGATGGAAGCGCATTTCAAAACAGAAGAAAGCGCGCCGTTTGTTTTGGGTGGAATAGTGGACGAATCGAAAGAAGAAATCAAATACGCGATAAAAGTTCCGGGTGTATTGAGTTTCTTGGTTCATTCAGATTTCAAAACACCTGTAAAAGGTCTAGAAGAATTTCCGAAAGATGAATGGCCGCCTGTGGCAGTTGTACATTATGCTTTTCAGATTATGATAACATTCGGAATGTTGATGATGGGAATAGCTGTTATTTATTTGATTGCGCAATTTTTTAAGAAAGATTGGCGAACAAAACGCTGGTTTTATAAATTGTTTATGATTGCGACACCTTTCGGATACATCGCTTTAGAAGCAGGTTGGACGGTAACAGAAGTCGGTCGTCAACCGTGGATTATTTACGGAATTATGCGAACGGTAGATTCCATCACGCCAATGCCAGGAATACAATATTCGTTTTACATTTTCACGTTTGTATTCATTACATTGTCCATTATTTTAGTGTTCTTAATGAATCGACAAATACAAATGGTTGCGAAGCTTTACGATCCAGAAGATCCAAATTATAAACCAGAAAAACATTAAGTATGATTTACGTAGTAATAGCATTTTTGTGGGTTGCCATCTGTTTATATTTAATTTTAGGTGGAGCAGATTTCGGTGCTGGAATTGTCGAATTATTCTCTGAAAAGAGTTACAAAAAACGTACGCAGAAGATTATGTACAATTCGATTGGACCTATTTGGGAGGCAAATCACATGTGGTTAATCATTGTCATTGTTATTTTATTTGTTGGTTTTCCTAAGATGTATGCAGAAATCTCAAATTATTTGCACATCCCGTTAGTAATCATGTTATTGGGAATTATTGCAAGAGGAACATCGTTTACTTTCAGAAATTATGATGCAATCAATGATAAATGGCACAATCTGTACGATGTCATTTTTACCTATTCAAGTGTTGTGACGCCTTTGTTTTTGGGAATAATTGCAGGATCTATCGTTTCAGGAAGTATTGATGATAATGCATTTTCGTTTCAAGATGCATATATATTTTCGTGGCTAAGTTGGTTTAATTTTTCAGTTGGAATTTTTACTGTTGTGATTTGTGCTTTCTTGGCTTCGGTTTATTCAATTCAAACTGTTAAAAACGAAGAAGATAAAGTGATTTTAAGAAAACGTGCGAAGCTTTATACAGCTTTAATTTTTGTTGCTGGTGCATTGGTATTTGCAGTTTCACTTTGGAAAAACATTCCATTATTTAGTTGGATAACATCAGAAATTTACGGTTATATCGCAATTGCAATTGCTTCAATTTCGATTGTATTATTACTTTCAGCCTTAAATAAAGCGAAGGATTCTTTGTTGAAAGTTTATGCAGGAATAATTGTGATGATGATTTTGTTTGCAGCATCATATTCGCATTTTCCGAATTTGGTATTATTCAAAGATGGTTCAACATTATCTTTATTGACAGATTATGGCGCAATGAGTACAATAAATATGTTAGCTTGGGCATTATTACTCGGCTCGATATTTATTTTACCATTTCTATTTTACTTAATTTATTCATTTAATCAGAAGCAAAAAATATAAATACTCGTTCCAAATTTGATTACAAACATACTTGTTTGTAATTAACCGAGCCTTTAGGAAAGGACAAGTGAATTTGGTAAATACAATAATCTGTTTAAATCTTCAGAACAAGGATGATAGAGAAGAGCCTTATTTCAATTCGAAATAAGGCTCTTTTATTTTAATTATGTTTTGCTTGCCATTCTGCAATTTCTTGCTCATTCAGCAAACAAGAGTTTAATTCTTGTGTAACTTTTTCTTTGTCCAAACCTTGACCAATAAAAACAAGTTCTATCATTCGATCTCCCCATTCTTTCGACCATTTGGCGTCAATTGTTTTTTGATTGAATTGATAAGCTGCAAACTGAATTCTTTCGTCATACGGCATCGAGCACCACCAAGCCCCCGCAGGATCAATTCGGATACTACCACCAGCTTGACTCAAGAAAATAGCTTCATCAGGACGATTTGCTAACCAAAATAAACCTTTTGAACGGTAAATAGTTGGAGGAAAATTATCATTCAAATAGGTTAAAAAACGTTCTGCATGAAATGGAATTTTTTGTCTGTAAACAAAAGAAGTCATTCCATATTTTTCTTCCAAATGATCGTGATGTTCGTGCGTACAATGTTCGCCACATTCGTGATCATGGTCGTGATGATGATGGTGATGTTCCTCTTTTTCTTGCTCTTCTAATAATTTTACCCAAGCATCCATATCCTGAATTTTCTCAAAATCAAATAAATTGGTATTCAAAATTTCAGTTAATTCAACGTGAGAAAAACTTGCAGGAATTATTTTAGCAGAAGGATTTAATTTTGTCACAAACGCTTCAATATTCATCAACGTTTCTTCTTCAACCAAATCCATTTTATTTAGAATAATCACATTTGAAAATTCAATTTGATCGATTAAAAGATTCACAATCGGACGATTATCTTCTCTATTTTCTGTAAAACCACGATCAAAAACATCTTCATCAGTTCCTAAGTTTTTGAAGAAATTATAAGCGTCAACTACAGTTACCAACGTATCTAAACGCGCAACTTTTGGCAAATCAATTTTACCATCTGGCGAAACAAAATCCAATGATTGCGCAATAGGACCTGGATCAGAAATACCAGAACTTTCGATAACCAAATAATCATATTTCCCTGATCGAGCCAACTTCTCGATTTCTACAATCAAATCTTCGCGCAATTCACAACAAACGCAACCATTGCTCAATTCAACCAATTTTTCATCCGTTTGAATTAAATCATTTTCGCGAGAAACCATTTGAGCATCAATATTTACCGCGCCCATATCGTTTACGATAACTGCTACTTTTAGTCCTTTTTTGTTGTGTAATATATGATTAAGAAGTGTCGTTTTTCCGCTTCCAAGAAATCCAGAAAGTACCGTTACAGGTAGTCTATTTTTCATAATTTATGCTTAAAAATATGCTACAAAGTTACGTTTTTATCACGCAAATTTTTGTGTAGAATCATCTATAAATTTTATAATGTTCTGTTAAGAATTTGATGAAAAGTTATTTATGTGTGGAAATGTTTTATTTTTGTTAAAAATCAATCAAAACAATGTTTACCAATAGTGTTATCACGCTAATAATTATTTCAATCGTACTTGAAATTTACCTGTATTTTAACTTTAAAAAATTTATTCAAAACAAGTATATTCTTTTCGGAAATATGCTTTTGTGGTTACTTGTTTTGGGTAATTTTGGATATAATTTAATCTTTTTTGATCGTAATGTCGGTCAAACGCAAACGACAATGTGGGCAACAGGTCTGTTTATGTTGTTTGGTTTTCCGCGATTGATTATGTTTTTATTTTTTCTTGTTCAAGATATTTTTAGAGGATTTGGTTGGCTATTTAATCGTGCAACAAATCATCCAACAAAAGAAGATTCTTATTTACCTTCTCGCCGAAAATTTGTAATGATTTCTGGATTAACAGTGGCTTCAATACCTTTTTTTAGTTTGATTTATGGAATGACAATTGGAAAATATAATTTCAAAGTAATCAAGAAAAAATTGGCTTATCAACGTTTACCAAAATCGTTTGACGGTTTCAAGATTTTACATATTACAGATATTCATTCGGGAAGTTTGGATAATCGAGAAAAGATAGAATATGCAGTCGATTTAATCAATCAACAAGAGTTTGATATATTGTTATTTACGGGAGATATTGTGAATAATTTTCATTGGGAAATGGACAAATGGTACGATGTTTTTTCGAAAATAAAACAAGCGCCGCATGGTAATTTTGCAGTGTTAGGAAATCATGATTATGGTGAATATTCGGATTGGAAAACGGAGGAAGAAAAGCAAGATAATTTTGAGAAAATCAAAGCGATTTTCCCTAAGATTGGAATGAAATTATTATTAAATGAAAACCGATTTATTACAAAGAGTGGTGAAAAAATTGCGTTGATTGGCGTTCAGAATTGGGGAACACGATTTAAGAAATTAGGTGATATTGATGTAGCTTCGAATTATGTAAATGCAGAGGATTTTAAAATTGTAATGTCACATGATCCTTCGCATTGGAACGAAATTTTGAAGAATCATCCCAAACATTTTGACTTGACTTTGTCTGGACATACGCATGGAATGCAGTTGGGAATTGAAGTTCCGAAAATTGGTTTGCGTTGGAGTCCTGCGCAATATGTGTATCCGCAATGGGCAGGATTTTATGATTTTGAAGGAAAAATTATCAATGTAAATCGTGGTTTTGGTTATCATTTTTATCCTGGAAGAGTTGGGATTTGGCCAGAAATTACGTTAATAGAATTGAAATCAGCATAGAATAGTAGGAAAAAGCAATCAAAATTTTTGGTTGCTTTTTTGATGTATATCAATTCTGAAAACAGATTTTTATCGGATTATTGTCATAAAAAAAGAAATAATATGAATGAAGAATTAATTCCTTTACTGGTTGTAAAAAATGAATCAACTTCACGCTTTGAGTTGAATGTTGATGGATACATCGCTTTTATAGATTATAAACAAGAAGATGATATCATCAAATTGATTCATACCGAAGTTCCTGAAGAATTAGGAGGAAGAGGTGTTGCGGCTGCTTTGGTAGAAAAAACATTGGTTTATTTGGAGGAACATAAAAATCCTTTGTTTCCGTATTGTCCTTATGTGTATGCCTACATCAAAAAGCATCCGGAATGGAAACGAATTGTTCATCCTAAATTTCCGAAATATAACGAATTGTAATCAGTTAACGAAATGAGATTATAACAAGAAATGTGACCCGATAAAGGTCGCATTTCTTGTTATATTTTTGAAAAGCAATTTTTATTTAAGCTTTGTGATGATCATCATCGTGCGTATATGTTTGTTCAATTGCCACGTGTCCTTCCCATTTATCAACCGCAACAGTCGATAAAGCATTTCCAAGAACATTCGTCATCGAACGAGCCATATCACAGAAATGGTCGATAGGTAAAATCAATGCGATTCCTTCTGGCGGAATTCCAAACATCGAACAAGTTGCAACCACTACAATTAATGAAGCCCTTGGCACACCTGCAACACCTTTTGAAGTAAGCATTAAGACCAATAACATCAAAATTTGTTTCTCGATCGGCATGTGAATTCCATAAACTTGTGCGATGAATAGCGATGCAAATGTCATGTACATCATTGATCCATCTAAATTGAAGGAGTATCCGAGCGGTAAAGTAAACGAAATAATTTTCTTTTGCGCTCCAAATTTTTCTAATTCTTCAACTAATTTTGGGAAAACGGCTTCTGATGAAGTTGTAGAGAAAGCGATTAATAAAGGTGCTTTGATATGTTTTAATAAGTCGACTACACGTTTTCCTAAGATGAAATATCCAACCAAAATTAAAACAGCCCAAAGAAGTAAAATACCAATTACAAAGGCGATTAAATATTTAACATAAAGTAAAAATATTCCGAATCCGTACGTAGCGATAGCAGCAGAAATAGTTCCTAAAACTCCTAATGGCGCAGTCCACATTACATATCCAACCATGATTAAAACGATATGCGAAATTTTATCTAACGCTTTCGTAATCATTTCGCCTTCTTTTCCATAAGCTGCCATTGCGACACCAAAGAAAATAGAGAAAACAACGATTTGTAAGATTTCATTTGTTGCAAATGATTCAAAAACAGATTTAGGAATCATATGTGTAATGAAATGCTCTAATGTAAGCGAAGCTTGACCTTTCAATAAATCTTGAGCAGAACTTGAATCAATCTCAATGTTCAATCCTTCTCCAGGTTTCATTACATTGATAACAATAGCACCAATTACCAAAGAAGTAAGTGACGCTGTGATAAACCACCCCATTGCACGTCCACCAACGCGTCCAACCATTTTCATATCACCCATTTTAGCGATCCCAACTACTAATGTTGAGAAAACTAAAGGCGCAATAATCATCTGAATAAGACGAATGAAAACTGTACCAAGAAGTTTGATATTAGTCGAAAATGATTTAATAAATTCTGGCGAGGTATTATAATGTACATATCCTCCAAGCGCAACCCCGATAAGTAGGGCAATAATAATAGCTATAAAAAGTTTATTGTTTTTCATTATGCGATTTTAAACTTTTCCAAAACTACTATTTTTTAGCAAATTATTAAGAATATAAATCGATTTATACACCAAATTAAATATAAAATCCTTTGTATGTAGTGTTTACAAAGGGTTTTCTTTATAGTGTATTGAGTACTATTCTGGCTGTTTGAACGGAATTTCTTGATTTAAAATCTCTTCGATTAATGTTGACATTGGCGCGGTAGAATTTTCGACAATCGAATAATCGATGGTGGTATTTTTATCAACCGAAAGTTTAATTAATTCTTTATTTGGAAATTTGATTGGATAAATACACAATTCAATGTCTTTAGTTAAGTTCTCTTTGTCTGCATAAAATAAATGTGCGTAGAAAATTAATTGCAATTGTTTGGCTTTATCTTCTTTTTGGTAAACGGTTTCTATTTCTTCGGTTTTCACCGAAATATCTTTCGCATAACCAGTTTTGTAATCAATAATTCGGATTTGATTATTGACAGAATCAATTCGGTCAATTACCCCTTTCAGTTTTACAATTTTGCCATTTGTAAGTGCAAAATCAACTTCGTGCTTGCTTTCCAAAGCTCGAATTACAAATTCATTTTCTTTTGCAGTAGTCGTATCTTTAGAAAGAACTCCATCAACAATTCGTTCTGCAATTTTATAAATCAAATAATTTGGACCTTTATCCAAATGTCCATCTTTATATTCTTTGCTGAAATGTTCTTGTAAGGTTTTATCTTTTATTTTTTCGATATTTTTGAAATCATTTTCATGCAAAATATGTCCAATATAAGGCATATACAAATCCTCCAAAGCGCCGTGTACAATGTTTCCTAATGTTCTTGCGCTTACAATTTCTTCGGCTTCTTCGACTTCATTTACATTAAAAACACGTTGCTCATAAAAATCTAACGGATTGCGTAAATAGGTCGAAAGTGAAGAAGGTGAAATTCCATATTCAGCCCAATTTTGAAGCTTTGCCATTGTTTCGTCAGTTTTTGGAACAATGATTTCTTTCAAAGGTTTTGTGATAAAACTTGGTGCAGCAAAAGTTTCTTTTACTTCGTGATTACTTTCAAATTTGATTTGAGCTAAAAAGCGAGATTTTTCTCCAGAACCCATTCCATCAGCTTCGGTATCATACACGAAATAAGCATTTTTCGCACGCTGAATCAAACGATAAAAGTGATAAGCATAAATAGAATCATTTTCAGTAAATGTATTCAATTTCATTTGTTTGCGAATGTCGTACGGAATAAATGTATTGTTTTGTCGTCCCAAAGGTAAAATTTCATCATTTACAGAAGTCATGATAATATTATCGAAATTCAATAAACGAGTTTCCAATAATCCCATCAATTGTAAACCTTTCAAAGGTTCTCCAATAAAGGAAATTGTCTCAGAAGAAACGATTTTGTTGTATAATAAAAATAAGGTTCTATAATCTTTGATATCATCAACACTCAACAAATTTTCGTGCAATTGATTGAAAACTTTTTTGAAAAAGAACAAATATTCTTTTGTCAACAAATCGTTCATCGAAGGATGATGCAGTAATTCGTCTGTCCAATTTTTTAGATGATGAATAAATTCAGTGATACTTTTTGGAATATGAAAAATAGATTTAAAGATTGATTCTCTTAAGGCATTTTGAATCGAATTTTGAGAATTAAATATTCTATTTTGTAAACGAATATCACCGATTAATCTTCGACTTTCTTCTGTGCTAAAAAGAGATAATGTTTTATTTTCAAGAATTTGTAAGACATTTTTGAAATAAAACATGGTTCCTTTTCCTAACTTCTCCCGATTCATTTGCAACTCAAAAATTGATTTGAAAAATTGCGCTAACGGAACAGAACGTAACGGAATTCCCATCGAAATGTTGAGATGTGTGATATTTTCGGGCAACGAATTGAGAATTGCTGGTAAAATAGATTCATCAGCCAAAATCAACGCGGTATTTTTTATCTCATCTTCGTTGAGATTTCTAATTAAATCTGCAATATATTTTGCTTGTCCAACTTGTTTTGCAACACCAATTGTCTGTAAATTTTTTGGTCTCGAAAATTCATCAACCACCCAATTGATAGGTTTTATTTTTTCTTTGTATTTTCTTAGAAAAGAACCCGCTTCTTGATTAGGATTTTCGTAATAATATTTATCCGCATCAAAATATAAAGTGGCTAAATTCTCCTTTTCTAATCGAAAAATTAGTGCTTGTTCTGCTTTTGTCAAGGCATTAAAACCAGCAAAAACATAATGTGAAGTTCTGTTTTCGACAATCTCTTCAACCTTTTCACTTGCGATTCTAAAAACCATCCCAGCATAACCTTCTTTCGAATCCAACAGATCTTGTTGTAATTGAAAATATAATTTTGAAACAATTCCCCAAAACGTTAAGTGATTTTGAATGATTTCATTTTTCCCAATCTCAATTTTTCCATCTCCCCATTGACTAATTCGTTCTACCGAAATCAAATAGTCTAAAACTTTATGCGCAGGTTGCAAAGAAGCATCGATATCATCGAAATCTTTCAAAACAGTTGGTCCCCATTTGATAAAATCTTCGAAAGAATCAGGCTTGTCAACGATTTTTTTATAGGCTTGATACGCTTTGAACCATAGATTAATTCCAGAAATAATTTCTAAACCAGAAAGTTCGCTCATCAATTCTTCGATACTTTTCATTTGTGGAAGAATGATATTTTGCGCTTCACGCTGAAATTCTTGTTTGAAGAATAACATTGGACGTTTTCCTGGTAAAACTAAAGTGGTGTTGATAAAGTTTTTTTGATTTTGGACTAAATCTTTTACAACATTTTCTATGAATTGAGCCATTTTGAAATTTTCTTTCGTTGAATTGTTGTAAAAGTAAGGATTTTGAGAGACAATTCGTGGCGTTGAATTATTTTACTTCTTGAACTTTTTCTTGAAATAATTTTTCAAAAGTTTCAGTGATTTTATCCTCAGACATTTTTGTAGCAACAAAATATAATATGAATCCAAAAAATAACATCGGAATAGAAATTAAAGGTAAAAAATTATGAATTCCATTAGTAATAATTTGAAAAAGTGAGATTATAAAAAATAAAGTCACAATACTTATCCAAACAATGAAAAATATTGAAACAAAAGAGTTTAATTCTAAATTGTAAACAATAGTGGTTTTATTGTCGTTGGTATTGAAATGACCAATAATTTGAGGATTAAAACTATTTCGTCCGCTAATCGTTTTCATCAAATTGAAATGATCTTTATAAACTATCCCTTCAAATTCATATTTACTTTTAGAAAAACGAATTCTTTTTTCTTCTGTATTATCATTCAGTATTTTAAAAACTTCTTGATCAGAAAGATTTGTCGTTATTTGATATGTTTTATTTTTGAAAAGCATAAGTTAAATATATAAAAAAAGCGACTAAAAATATTTAGTCGCTAATATAATATTGAAAAAACAAATTCTTATTTAATCACTCCTAATTCTTTACCAACTTTTGTAAAAGCAGCAATTGTATGATCTAATTGCTCTTTTGTATGTGCAGCTGATAATTGTACACGAATACGTGCTTTGTCGCGAGGAACAACAGGGAAAAAGAATCCGATTACATAAACACCTTCATCTAATAATTTGTCTGCCATAACTTGAGATAATTTCGCATCGTACAGCATAACAGGTACAATTGCAGCATCACCTTCTGGAATATCAAAACCAGCAGCAACCATTTCTTTGCGGAAATATTCAGCATTCCACATTACTTTATCGCGTAAAGAAGTATCTTTTTCTAACATTTCTAACACTTGTAAAGCTGCACCAACAATTCCAGGAGCTAAAGAGTTAGAGAATAAATATGGACGAGATTTTTGACGTAACATTTCGATTACTTCTTTTTTACCAGAAGTAAATCCACCCATTGCACCACCTAAAGCTTTTCCTAAAGTAGATGTAATGATGTCTACACGTCCCATTACTTCGTTGTGCTCATGTGTTCCACGTCCAGTTTTTCCAATAAAACCAGTTGCGTGAGAATCATCAACCATTACCAAAGCATCGTATTTATCAGCTAAATCACAAACACCTTTTAAGTCTGCAACGATACCATCCATAGAGAAAACTCCGTCTGTTACAATAATTTTGAAACGATGATTTTTTTCTGAAGCTACAATTAATTGAGCCTCTAAATCAGCCATATTATTGTTTTTATAACGATAACGAGCAGCTTTACATAAACGAACACCATCAATAATAGAAGCGTGGTTTAATTCATCAGAAATAATAGCATCTTCTTCTGTAAACAAAGGCTCAAAAACACCACCATTTGCGTCAAAAGCAGCAGCATATAAAATCGTATCTTCCATTCCTAAGAAATTAGCGATTTTTTTCTCTAATTGTTTGTGTACATCTTGCGTACCACAAATAAAACGAACCGAAGACATTCCGTATCCGCGGTCATCTAACATTTTTTGAGAAGCTGAGATAACGTCTTTATTATCAGATAATCCTAAATAGTTGTTCGCACAAAAATTAAGTAATGTTTTACCATTTTCTAATGTAATTTCTGCACTTTGAGGAGAAGCAATGATGCGTTCTTTTTTGAATAATCCTTGTTCTTCTAAATCATTCAATTGCGTTTGTAAGTAGTTTTGAAATTTATCGCTATACATAATAAATCACTTTTTGTTTTGATATGTTTCATACAAATATAAATGTTTGCGGGCATATTTTTCGTATTTTTGTGAGACATAAAAAATAATAAACAGTGTTTCTAATCATCATATTTAGTTTTCAGTTCTATTTCTTAGCAAAATTTTTCAAAAAGGATAAATTAAAAACGGTTTTATCAGCAGTAGGATTATACATAGCGGGTGAGATTGCTTTTTCTTTTGTATTTGTTTTATTGTTTGCTTCAGGAATTATTGATATCGGTGTTAATTTTAATAGTTCATCTATGGATAATTTGATGGAAAATAGCCTTAAAATGAATAAATTTTTAGCCGAAAATTATGTGTCAATTGCTGTACAAGTCTTTTTATACATTGGAATTGGAATGTTTTATTACAATTCATTAAAACGTAAATGGACATTGCAAATGTTAGAAGGCGAAATTGATAAACGTAAAGATGAAATTCTACAAAATTTAGAAGTTAAGCAAAAAATAAATCCAGTAAAATTAGATGTTTATCCACATTTTCATACGGTTAATGAGAAAAATATTCATTTGGTTCAACCTTTGGCAAATGAGATTTGGAACGAATGTTACAAAGATTTATTATCTCAAGATCAAATCAATTATATGATTGATATGATGTATAATAACGACAAAGTAAACGAAGGAATTGCAAATGGAGATGTTTGGGAAATCCTGAAAATTGATAATGTACCGTCTGGTTATTTACATTACAAATTAGATGAAAATAATACTGTTTTCTTATCCAAAATTTATTTGAAAGAATCTAATCAAACCAAAGGAATTGGACAATTGATGTTGAATAGAGTTGTAGATTATGCGAGAGAAAAAGGTGGAAAAGCTGTTCATTTAACAGTGAATAAACACAATGCGAAGGCAATTCGTTTTTATGAGAAAAATGGTTTCAAGAATATGGAATCAAAAACATTTGACATCGGAAATGGATACATTATGGATGATTATATTTATCAAAAATCCATCTAAAATAAGAGTTTAAAATTATCAAAATAGAAAGTCATTACGGTTTGTAATGGCTTTTTTTATGTTGTAAACAAAGTTTTCAGGTTCGTAAGTAAGCTGATGTGGTCTTTAATTAAACTGTCCTGGTTCTTAAGCAAGCTAGCATGGTTGCACAACCAAGACAATGGCGTTCCTCACGAAGCTGACGACGTTTCTAACGTCAAATTCGGGGTTGTATAACCTAGTTTTCAAGGTCTAGGACGTGTTCAGCTTAGTATAGAACCAAGCTGGCTTAGTTCTTAACGTCGTCAGCTAGGTAAAATTGGAGGGAGGCTTGTTTCAAAATCTAGTCAGCTAGGTATTTGTATGTTTAATCTCTAGTTTTTAAAGATTTATGATTATCTTCATCTTAAATAACACATGATGAAAAAACTAATCTTTACATTTTTATTTGGGACAATTTCACTTTTTGCACAGACGAATACAATCGAAGTATTATATGACATAAAAAGAAATGAAGATGTTGATGAAATGGTAGAAACTATGATGAAAAATTCTGGAGGTTCGGTTAATGGAGATAATTTTAGAAATGCTTTAATTAATAGTTTAAAAGAAAAAGTTGTTTATTCATTAATTTTATCTCAAAATAAATCTATATATAAAGTTGTTCCTAAAATAAATAACTCTCAAATTCAGTCAAATACTGTTTCTTATGGTGATGAAGAAAATATTGTTTATAAAGATTTGGGCAATTATTTTTATGTAAAACCTGATTTTAGTTTAGGAAAAAATTATTTGATAAAAGATTCTTTAACTAATTATAATTGGACTTTATTGAATGAATCGAAAGAAGTGTTAAATAAACAAGCTTTTAAAGCGATATCTGAGGATAAAGATTTTGAATATGTAGCATATTATTGGAAGGATTCTTCTATTTCTAATGGTCCTGAAATGGTTCAAGGTTTAAAAGGTTTGATTGTTGAATTATCTGTGAATAGTAAGAAAAATAAAAAATCAGGAATAGAATATAAAGCCATTTCAGTTGATTATAATTCAACTAAAAAAATTAATAGTTCCTTTAAAGGTCAATATATTTCATCATTACAATATGATAAACTGTCGAAAGAGTTTTACCAAAAACAAAATGAAGCTTATAATAATTCTATTGACAAAAAAATAGATTAATAAAAAACAATAAATTACCCTTGTCAAGGTTTATAGA
>NZ_JAOCDJ010000025.1:0-36950 GCF_029840885.1 Empedobacter sp. GD03861 | reverse complement strand
TTAACTCAAAATAAAGGATATTAATTAAAAAAGAACTTCTTAATTGAAGTTCTTTTTTTTTTTAAATCTTATATACTTCGTTTACATTAATCTGTGTTGTAAATAAACCATAGTTTACAAAAACAATTTCTTTTTTTATCTTATCAATTGTTCCAACACTTGAAGAACCATGAATTTTTACTCGATCACCAACTTTCAAAGCATCAATTTTTTTCTGAGTAGCTGCTTTTTCTTTCTTTTCGATGACTTCTTTTTGTTGAGAAATTGTTTCTGAATTTTCTTTTAATTCGCGTTTAACTTCTTTCTCTACAATCTTTTCGATTTTCTTTAATTGTTGAACTTCTTTCGTTTTTTTCGAGTTTTCCATTTCAATTAATTTCAAGAAATTCGAAATCATTTGCTTTTTATTTTTCGTTTTCAAATAAGAATCCGCCATGTCTGAAATACGTTCTCCAAGTTTCAAACGTTTTTGTTCACGATCATATAATTGCTGAAAATCGTATAGTTTTTGTTGAATTTTTTCGTTTGTTTGTTCTAATTTTTCATTGTGTTCAATATTCGTTTCGCGCAACTCTTCAACATGATCTTTTGTTTTCTGAATCTCAAATTTTTCCTGTTGAAGTTTCAAAATGGTTTTATCCAAACTCACTTTTTCACTTTCAACCTTTTTCTTTGCGCGATTAATCAAACGAAACGGAATTTTATTTTTCTCTGCAACCTCAAATGTAAACGAACTTCCGGCTTGTCCAATTTCTAAACGATAAAGCGGTTCCAAACTTTTTTTATCGAACAACATACATGCGTTGATCGCTTCTGGCAAACTTTCTGCACTCAATTTGATATTGGTATAATGCGTCGTAAAAACACCGAAAGAATTACGTTCATAAAATTCTTCAAAGAAAACTTCGGCCAAAGCTCCACCCAATTCTGGATCAGAACCTGTCCCAAATTCATCAACTAACAATAATGTTTTATCATCAGCATTTTTCAAGAAATACGACATTTGTTTTAGACGATAACTGTATGTTGATAAGTGATTTTCAATGGATTGATTATCTCCAATATCTGTGAAAATTTGATTAAAGAATCCAAATTGACTTTCATCTTTTACAGGAACTAAAAGACCGCTCTGGATCATAATTTGAAGCAAACCAATCGTTTTTAACGTAATTGATTTTCCTCCAGCATTTGGACCAGAAATAATGATAATACGACAATCTTCGTTAATTTCTAAACTCTGCGGAATCGTTTTTTGAGCTTTTCTTTTATTGTTTAAGAATAAAACAGGATGATAAGCATCGACTAATTTGATAATTCGATTCTCAGAAAGTTGAGGTAAAATTCCATTAATCAAAAAAGCATAATTTGCTTTCGCTTGTGTAAAATCGATGTATTCTAAAAACGTTTGATATTCTTCAAGATTTGGTTTGTATTCTGCAATTTGAGCAGTTAAATCTAACAAAATCTGAATCACCAAATGTTTTTCTTCTTCTTTTAATTCTTCCCATTCGCGACGAGGATTTTGCACACTTTCTGGCTCAATAAACGTAATCGATCCAGTTTTAGAAGTGCCTAAAAATTGTCCTTTCACACGTTTTCTCAAAGCCGATTTTACAGCCAAAACGCGACGATTTCCAACGACAGATTCTCGAATATCATCTAAATAATCCGAATGATAAGACATTGATTTATTGAATAATTCGGTAATTCGCCCATTCAAATGACGTAAACGATCGCGCACAATTTTCAATTCTGGACTTGCATCGTCTTTGATTTCTCCAAATTTATTGAACACTTGATCGATTAATTTCACGATATTTTTTTCGTAAGTAATCGTTGAAGCTTTCTCGAATAAAACAGGTGCATATTCGTTGAAAGCTGTCAAATATTTCAAGATTTCTTTCACTTGAAGCGTATTTGCCTTGATTTTGAAGAATTCTTCTGCAGGCAAATAATAATTTTCGATTTCTAATCGGCTTAGATTTTCATCTAAAATATAATATTCTGAAAACGGAAAACGATTTCCCGTCTCGAAACTTGTTAAATATTCGTTTGTCGTTTGTAGATCTTGTACCAAAAGTTGGTGATCTTGGTAAGGTTTTAAGTTAAAAATAAACTCCTCAACCTTTTCTGTATAAGCAAATTCTGCGATTTCTTTTTGAACCGCATTAAATTCTAAATCTTTTAAAGTTTGTTCTGATATTTGCATTAACGCAAAATTACGGATAAATTCTTTAGTTAGAAATAAATGACAGATAATACTATTTACATATAGATTTAATAATTTATTAAATCTATAATTTATATTTTGATGGATATTGATTTTTATATTTATGGAATGAAGAGATTAACAGTATTTTGTGGGTCAAGTAATGGCTCAAATAAGATTTTTAAAGAAGAAGCATATAAATTAGGTCAAAAATTAGCAGAAAATAAAATTGAACTTGTTTATGGCGGAGCTAATGTAGGATTAATGGGCGTTATAGCAGATTCAGTTTTAGAAAATAGAGGTGTAGCTATTGGAGTTTTACCAAACTTTTTGAAGAAAGTTGAAGTTGAGTATAAAGGATTAAGTGAACTTATTTTAGTAGATTCTATGCATGAACGTAAGGCGAAAATGAATGAACTTTCTGATGGTGTTATAACTTTACCTGGAGGTTTTGGAACACTTGAAGAGTTTTTCGAAATGTTAACATGGGCTCAATTAGGATTACATAAAAAACCAATTGCTATTTACAATATAGATGGTTTTTTTGATGATCTTTTACTTTTTATTAAAAGTATGGTTACCAAAGGTTTTTTAAAACAAGAAAATTATGATATGCTAATTGTTAGTGACGATCTAGATCTTTTATTTGAGAAATTAAAAAATTATAAAGCTCCTACAGTTGGTAAATGGATAAATGAATCTCAGATTTAGTTTGAAAAATTACTCCAGCAAGTATAAAAAGAATAATTTTGTTTCCATAAAAGAATAATATGGATGTGAAATTAGATGTTTCTTGGAAAGAAGTTTTAAAGAATGAATTTGAAAAGGATTACTTTAAAATATTGACAGATTTTGTACGAAATGAGTATAAAACAAAAACAATATATCCTCCCGCATCCAAAATATTTTCTGCATTTGATTATACGCTTTTTGATGATGTTAAAGTTGTTTTAATTGGTCAAGATCCTTATCATGGAATTGGACAAGCAAATGGTTTGTCTTTTTCGGTTGCCGATGGAATTAAATTACCTCCAAGTTTGCAAAATATTTATAAAGAGTTGAATGATGATTTAGGAATAGGAATTTCGACTTCAGGAAATTTGGAAACATGGGCTAAACAAGGTGTATTATTATTAAATGCAACTTTGACGGTTGAAGCTTCTAAGGCAGGTTCGCACCAGAAAAAAGGTTGGGAAATATTTACAGATGCTGTAATACAGAAGCTTTCTGATCAAAAAGAAAATTTAGTTTTTATACTTTGGGGAGCTTATGCTCAAAAAAAAGGAGCAAAAATTGACCGAAATAAGCATGTTGTTATAGAATCTGCTCATCCTTCTCCATTAGGAGCTTACAGAGGTTTTTGGGGAAGTAAACCTTTTTCGAAAACTAATGATTTTTTGAAAAGTAAGAATCTACAACCTATAAATTGGGAAATCAAAAGTAAATAATTTACATCGCCATAATTTTTTGTAAATAAGAATTAAAAGCTGTAGGGGTGTTTACGTTTATATACGGAACTTTTTCGGTTATTTTTTCTTTTAGAATAGTATAAGTAGCTACAAAAATGGTAACATTTGGAAGATTTTTCGTGATTGATTCGAGATAAATTTCAAGAGAAGTGGAATCATAATTTTTAGAGATATAAATAAAAATATGTGTTATTTGAGTATTTTCAATACATTCTAAAATAGAATTTAAACTCTGATTTTCCCCTAAATAAATTCCTTTTTCGTTATTAATTTTTAAAAGAAGATGAGTATAAATTAATTCTAAATCTTCATTTTCTTTTTCAGGTAAAAATAAAAGCCATTTACGAGAATTTTGATCTGAATATGAAATTGATTTAATCAAATAAAATAGATGTTTTCTAATTAAATTTTTAGAAAAGGAAATAACCGATTCTTGAATCGTATACTTTTCCAGAATGATAGACATTTTGCTTAAAAAAGGAAAAACAATATCTATACAACATTTTTCGATTCCAATTTTATTGAAACAAAGTGTAAGAATAGCGTCAAAGAAACGTGTGTCATATGAAAAACAAGAACAGATTAATAACTCAATAATAGGTTCGTAACTTTTGTTTTTCTGGATATAATTTTGAATTTCAAATTCGGATAAAAGTTGTATTTCTGAAAGTGATTTTACACTTAAATTTTCTACTGTATATTTTTTGTTTGATTCAATTAAAAAAGAAATAATAATAACTTTTTTTAAGTGATCGTGGTTAAATAATGAATTTTTATCAATCTTATCCTCGTTAAACAATTTGAACTTTTTATCCCATAAAACAATCATTTGTTCATCTAGTCTTGACAGATCTGATAGATCTTTTAGAGAATAAGTATTCATAAGTAGAATTCTAAAATAGTTCTCTTTAAAGTTAATAATATATTGTAAATAAATCAATATAAATTATAGTGATTTATTAATAAAACATTAATATTTTATTGAATATGATAATTTTATCTGCACGAAAAACATTGAAATTTATGTTATCTTAGCAAGAGTCATAAAAAATCAAAATCACAAATAAATGTCACAAATTACTCAAGAAGAAAAGAAAGAAAAGTTTGTACATCCAATACAAGAAGTATACACTCCTAAAAACAAAGTACGTATTGTAACTGCTGCTGCTTTGTTTGATGGGCATGATGCGTCGATTAATATTATGCGTCGCATTATTCAAGCAACGGGTTGCGAGGTAATCCATTTAGGTCACGATAAATCGGTTGAAGATGTTGTAAATACTGCGATACAAGAAGATGCAAATGCAATTGCAATGACATCTTATCAAGGAGGTCACAACGAATATTTCAAATATATGTACGATTTGCTTCAAGAAAAAGGAGCGGGTCATATCCGCATCGTTGGAGGTGGAGGTGGAGTAATTTTACCGTCAGAAATTAAAGAGTTGATGGATTACGGAATTACACGTTTATACTCTCCTGATGATGGTCGCGAATTAGGTTTGCAAGGAATGATTAATGATATGGTGGAGAAAGCAGATTTTCCGACAGGGCCATTAGAATTGCCAGAAGGAAAAGATGTTTATCAATCATTAGAAGATAAAGATATCACGACGATTGCGCGACTAATTTCGTTGGCAGAAAATCGTGAAGAAGATTTTTTGAAGGCATTTGATTTCGATAAAGTAGCTGATAAATCTGCACCGGTTTTAGGAATTACGGGAACAGGAGGAGCAGGAAAATCGTCTATGGTAGATGAATTAGTGCGTCGTTTTTTGATTGATTTTCCAGAAAAATCAATTGCTTTGGTTTCTGTCGATCCATCAAAAAAGAAAACGGGTGGTGCTTTGTTAGGAGATCGTATTCGAATGAATTCTATCAACAATCCTCGTGTTTATATGCGTTCGCTGGCTACTCGTCAATCAAATTTAGCGTTATCGAAATATGTGGAGGAAGCGATTCAGGTGTTGAAAGCTGCGAAATATGATTTGATTATTTTAGAAACTTCTGGAATTGGTCAGTCAGATACCGAAATTTTAGATCATTCTGATGCTTCATTGTATATCATGACGCCAGAATTTGGTGCTGCAACGCAATTAGAGAAGATTGATATGTTAGATTTTGCTGACATTGTGGCGATTAATAAATTCGATAAACGTGGTGCGTTAGATGCCTTACGCGATGTAAAAAAACAATACCAACGTAATCATAATCTTTGGGATATAAATCCTGATGAAATGCCTGTTTTTGGAACAATTGCTTCACAATTTAACGATCCAGGAACCAATCAATTATACCAATCAATCATTGATAAAGTGGTTGAAAAAACAAATGCAGATTTGAAATCTTCTTTTCAAATTACAAAAGAAATGTCAGAGAAAATCTTTGTTATTCCACCATCAAGAACGCGTTATTTATCAGAGATTGCTGAAAATAATCGTGGATATGATGTTCGTGCAAATGCACAGAGAGATGTAGCTCAAAAACTATATGGTTTCTTTAAAACAATTGAAACACTTTCTGGAAAAAAGCCAACAATTTCTCAACACGGAATTGATATTTCTGGAACTGAAAATGCAGATTTAGTTAAAATTCTTTTAGCTGAATTTGATAAATTAAAAATGAATTTAGATCCTTTCAACTGGGAAGTAATCACGACTTGGGACGAAAAGGTAAACAAATATAAAAATCCAGTTTATACATTTAAAGTGCGTGATAAAGAAATTAAAATTCAGACACATTCTGAGTCTTTATCGCATTTACAAATCCCTAAAATTGCATTGCCAAAGTACGAAGCTTGGGGCGATATTTTACGTTGGGTTTTACAAGAAAACGTACCGGGTGAGTTTCCTTTTACTTCGGGATTATATCCATTTAAACGTGAAGGTGAGGATCCAACGCGTATGTTTGCGGGTGAAGGTGGACCAGAGCGTACCAATCGTCGTTTCCATTATGTATCGAAAGGAATGCCAGCAAAGCGTTTGTCTACAGCGTTTGATTCGGTAACTTTGTATGGAAATGATCCAGGTCATCGTCCTGATATTTACGGAAAAATTGGTAATGCTGGAGTTTCGATTTGTTGTTTAGATGATGCGAAGAAATTATATTCTGGTTTCGATTTATCACATCCAGATACTTCGGTTTCGATGACGATTAACGGTCCTGCGCCTATGTTGTTAGGTTTCTTTATGAATGCCGCAATTGATCAAAATTGTGAAAAATACATCAAAGAAAATGGTTTAGAAGCTGAAATTGAAGCAAAAATCAAAGCTATTTACGAAGATAAAGGTTTGGAAAGACCTCGTTACAATGGCGATTTACCAGAAGGAAATGATGGTTTGGGGTTAATGCTTTTGGGTGTAACTGGTGATCAGGTTTTACCTGCAGAAGTTTATGCTGAAATTAAGAAAAATACGTTAGCTCAGGTTCGTGGAACTGTTCAGGCAGATATTTTAAAAGAAGACCAAGCACAAAATACGTGTATTTTCTCAACAGAATTTGCGTTGCGTTTAATGGGCGATGTGCAAGAATATTTCATCAATCAAAATGTACGTAATTTCTATTCGGTTTCTATTTCGGGTTACCATATTGCTGAAGCAGGAGCGAATCCTATTACGCAGTTAGCGTTTACGTTAGCTAACGGATTTACGTATGTTGAGTATTATTTATCTCGCGGAATGGATATCAATGCGTTTGGGCCAAACTTATCGTTTTTCTTCTCCAATGGTATCGATCCAGAATATTCAGTAATTGGTCGTGTGGCGCGTAAAATTTGGGCAAAAGCCTTGAAAAATAAATACGGAGCTAACGAACGTGCACAAATGTTGAAATACCATATTCAAACTTCGGGTCGATCGTTACACGCGCAAGAAATTGATTTCAACGATATTCGTACGACGTTGCAAGCTTTATATGCGATTTACGACAACTGTAACTCGTTACACACTAATGCGTACGATGAAGCAATTACAACGCCAACAGAAGAATCGGTTCGCCGTGCAATGGCTATTCAGTTGATTATCAATAAAGAATTAGGTTTAGCGAAGAACGAAAATCCAATTCAAGGTTCATTTATAATTGAAGAATTAACGGATTTAGTAGAAGAAGCAGTTTTACAAGAATTTGATCGTATTACAGAACGTGGTGGCGTTTTAGGAGCGATGGAAACGATGTATCAACGTTCTAAAATTCAGGAAGAATCATTGTATTACGAAACATTGAAACACAACGGAACGTTCCCAATTATTGGTGTAAATACGTTCTTAAGTTCAAAAGGTTCGCCAACAGTGGTTCCTGCGGAGGTTATTCGTGCAACAGAAGAGGAAAAACAATTTCAAATTAAAACTAAAGAAAACTTGAATAAAATTAATGAACAACAAGCTGAAAGTGCATTAGAAACTGCACAACAAGCGGCTATTAACAATCAAAATATTTTTGAAGTGTTGATGGAAGCAACCAAAGTTTGTTCATTAGGACAAATCACTTCTGCCTTATTCGAAGTAGGCGGACAGTACCGTAGAAATATGTAATTTTTTTATTAATAATACTTTAACAGCCTCATCTTTTGATGGGGTTGTTTTCTTTTAAAAATACTTATAAACTAATATGAAAAAAAATGTAATTGTAGCTTTATTCACCTTGTTAGCAATGCCAAGTTTTGCACAAAAAGTTTTACATACCAATGAAAAAATGCTTGAAATAAAAGTAAATGGTAAAATATCAAGCAAATCTTGGGCTATTAATTCTAAAATTAAGCCAGATGTTTTTATGGCAGAAGTTTCAAATGAAAAGAGTGAAGTGATTTATTCTGATGGAAAGAATAATCTTTCTTTTGATTTAAAAAAAGGTGAAACGATTGATTTTTTAATCATTCAGAATAAGAAAGATACCGCTTATCAACGTATTATTGGAATTGCACCTAACGTAAATTTTACAAAAGATTATATCAATAAATATAAAGGAAAAACTGAAGTTGCGATTCCGGAAGTGAGTGAATTGGTCAATATTTTAATGGCTTTGCATCCCGATGCTGAGAAAGAAATTAATATGTTTGACACCAAAACAGAATATTATAAACAAGTAAAAGAGTACTTTAAGCCTTATTTGAATCATCCTGCGATAGATACGATTAAAAAATATATTACAGATTTACAGTATATTGAGGATTACAAAGGAAATATGTTTTCTAATACAAGTTATCGCTATTATTATGCCTTGAAAATGAATGCTTGTGCATATAATTTTGATAAAAACGGAGAGATTAAAAATAATGGAAACATAGGTCAAATGGCAAAAGGCTGGTATACGTTTGATCCGATGAAAGATGCAAAAGTGTTCCAAGATTTTGCAAAAGTGAGTAATTTTAGAGTATTCTATAAGAACAACCAACCGTATTATACAGAACTTTTGCAAAGGTATAATCAATTAAATCCAATTCAGAAAATGCAAAATTGGTTGGATAAAAAGTTCGGATTTGGTTATGGTTCATACGCAGTATATTTTTCGCCGTTAATTTATGGAGCGCATTCTACATCGCGTTTTGAGGATAACGGATTTACACAAACTATTATGTTCATTGCTCGTGCAGATTTTGATTCAAAATTGACTCCTACGCAAAATGAATTGTTAGAATCACGTGTTGTATTTACTGAAATCGATCATAATTATGTAAATCCTGTTTCTGATAAATATGTGAAACAAATCAATGAAGCATTGTCAAATCGTAAAAAGTGGGCGAAACCTACAATAACTGATATGTATGAATCACCTTACAAGGTTTTTAACGAATACATGACTTTTGCTGTTTATACATTATATGTTCATGATAATTATAGCAAAACAGATTTGGATAAATATTTGCCAGAATTGAATGGAATGATGAGTAATATGAGAGGTTTTGCGAAATTTACAGATTTTAATCAAGTAATGCTTGCAAAGTACAAAGAAAATCCATCAATTAATATGACTGATTTATATGAATATATGCTTGATTGGTGTAAAAAAGAGAATGAAATAGATTAGTTTTTTATACAAATAATAGATTTTTTTAATTTCAAACATGAAAAATTTCCTACTCAAAAAAGATATACAAATTTCTGCAAAACGATATTTTATCGATGCAATGGGCGCAATGGCTTATGGTTTATTTGCGACTTTATTGGTTGGTACAATTTTGAAAACTATTGGTGAAGAGTTAGATATTTCTTTTTTAACTGATATTGTTTGGCCAGTTGCGAATCAAGCGACAGGACCTGCGATAGCATTGGCTATTGCTTATAGTTTACGAGCACCTCAATTGGTGTTATTTTCGTCAGCAGTTATAGGAATTGCAGCATATCAATTAGGTGGACCTTTAGGTGTTTTTATAGCGACAATTGTAGCGGTTGAAGTGGGAAAAATGGTAGCAGGCGAAACACGTATAGATATTGTAATTACACCGATTATTACTGTTTTGGTTGGAGTAATCTTAGCACAAATCATTGGTCCTTCTGTTCAACAAATGATGAAATGGATTGGTGAAATAATTATATTTTCAACCGATTCTAATCCTTTGATAATGGGAGTTGTAATTGCTGTAATTGTCGGTATGGTTTTGACTTTACCAATTTCATCAGCTGCTTTGTGTCTAATGTTAGAATTAGACGGTTCAGCAGCTGGAGCTGCAACAATAGGTTGTTGTGCACAAATGATTGGATTTGCTACAATCAGTTTTAAGGATAATGGTTTGAAAGGTGTTTTAGCACAAGGATTAGGGACAAGTATGTTACAGGTTCCGAACATTTATAAAAATTGGAAAATTTGGATTCCACCAACTTTAGCTTCAGCGATTATAGGTCCAATTGCAATTATTTATTTCAATATGGAAAATACAGCTCTAGAATCGGGGATGGGTTCTTGTGGTTTGGTTGGACAAATAGGAACTTTCAATGCTATGAAATCTAAATATGATACTTCATATATTTTAACTTCAATATTAATTTTGCAAATCATTGCTCCAGCAATTATTTCATATTTAATTTACATTTTCATGAAAAAGAAAAACTGGATAAAAGATGGTGATATGAAGTTGAGGTAAATAAAAAATCGGTTGGATAATTCCAACCGATTTTTTATTTAGTTTATACAATATTGATTATTGTAATTTCGAAAAATCAATTTGTGGTGCAGTTTGTTTGTTATCAAACTTGAAAGCTGTTCCAGGTTGTTCAATTTCATTAAAAAAGCCTCCCATCTTCAAGAAATATCCAGTAGATGTTGTTCCTCCAGTTGCATCAATACGTTGATTTGCTTTATAAGTTGCATCAACAGTTAATTTTGCTCCATTTACTTTTTTCCATTCTCCATCATAAACCCATTGATTGTTGAAGTTTACTTTTCTAGTTAAGTAACCTTGTGTTGGCATAAAATTTTCTAGGAAAGAGTGAAATCTTTTTAGGTATGTATTTGTTTTAGGGCGTTTAAAGCTTGCGATGATTTGCCAATTATTCGTTTCTGGCATAAAAAACCAAGCTGTATAAGTTGTCGAATTATCACCATTTGGAACACCTTTCAATAAGAATTTATACGTTGTATCGGCTTTCCAATTGTATTTCATATAACTTTGTCCACCAGAACCTTCGTTACCGAATTCTCCTGTTTTCACATTGTCTCCTTTCTTTAACAAAACGATTTTTTCATCATCAGGAATACTTTTTGGGTCATCAGTTACGAAAGGACTCCAAACTGAAAAAAAAATACGTCTTTCCGTTTGTGAATTAGCTTGAATTCCGAAATATCCTTCTCCAAAACCGTTTGCCATATAATAAGAACCAATTATATCAGCGTCTTTTGGTACAACGATTTCATTGTAGTAATATCAAACATTTTTCTCTGTAGGGATTTCGTAAGCCAAATGGCAAGAAGGTCCACGTCTCGCCCAATAATAGTACTGCGGATCGTTGCTATAAATAATTCCGTTGTCTACTGCAGTTCCACTAACTATCAAATCTGTAATAGGGATTTCGCCTTTCAATCCGCTTAAATCAACAGAAACATAACCCGGTTTTGAAATAGCGAATGTACCTACAGAAATAGTTTTATCAGTAGATTTCCAATTGTATTTTTTTGTTTTTTTATTGAAACCAACATTTAATTGAGCGTCATTTTTAGCTTCACCCTTTAATTGAATATTAACATTTCCAGTTCCTAAAACTTTGAAATACGTTTTTGTTACATTTTTAGTTTGTGGAGAAATTAAAGCATTCACTTTTGTAACTGTAGAAGATGATCCTTCTTTATGACCGACTTCAAAAGCATTTCCAACCAAAGGAATGTCATAAGTTTTTGTTTGTTGTGCGATTACATTTCCTCCAACCAAAACGGAAAGAGAGAATAAGATGTAATGAATTGTTTTCATGGTGTTAATTTAATTTATATTTTAATAATTCGTATCCCCTCCTTCAAGACTAACTGTATTTGATTCTTTTACAGTTTTTTTAAGAACATTTTTATCATCATTGTTATTCTTCGGTTGATTTATTTCTTTTTCAATGATTTGTGTAGGTGATCTATCTACAGCATTAATTTGTGGTTGGTTTTCTTCAATCTTTTGATTTTCAGTAGTTTTTCGGTTGGTGTTACGCAATTTATCCAACAAACGTTTTGCTTGCTTAGCTTCTTCGGTTCCGTCATAAGCCGTAATTACAATTTCTAAAGCTTGCTCAAAATCGCTATCTTTTCCAGTTTGTTTGATTACATAAGCATTTAATAAAGCAAATTTAGCAATGATAATTTCAGTAGGAAATTTTACAATTACTTCTTGTACTTTTTTCTTTACGTCATCATATTTTTTATCTTGATACAACGTGTATGCAACTTTGTAGGCTTCTAAAGCTTCTTTTGTTTCAGCAGTGATGTATTCAACTTCTGGATTAAGAATATAACCTGCATAAATCGTATTTGGATACTTTGTTAGAATCACATTTTTGTATTCATCTTCTAATTTTTGATCACGATTTTTATAAATACGATACAATTGATAAGTCGCTTTTAATAACACATCATCAGATTTTGGAGGCGAAGCAACCAAGGCTTTCAATTCTTTTCCAGCTAATTCAGCATTATTGAAAATATCAAAATATCCTGTACCTAAAGACAATTGCGTTGTATCTCTCACAACTTTCAACTCATTCAATACTTTCTGAGAAGTTGGAATTTGATCTAAATAATAATCAAGTTCAAAACGTCTTGGATCGCCAGCAGCAATTTGCCCTGTCAATTCATTCTGTTTGTCCTCAATTACAGTACTTATCGCATTCGAATTTCTCCAATTATCTTTCAACGAAATTCCTCCCCAAATACGTTGGAATTCTTGCTGTCCAGTCGATTTTAAATTTTGATTATAGAAATAGAATTTTCCTTTATCAGCATTATTGAAACTCGTCGTAAAACTTGCTGTTTTATTCTCTAACTGAAAAGTTTCCATTTCTTTTTGCTCTTCTATAGCTTGCTTTTCTTCTTTTTTCTTTAATTTTTCAATATAATCTGTGAAGAATTTTGATTGATCTTCTTTTGGAAGTGCAGCAAGTTTTAGAATCGAATCATTTTTCTGAACTAAATAATGTTTTTCCATCAATTTTTTCAAAACATCATTTCGTTTCTGAATACGCGTTTGATCTTCTGGCAAATTATAACTTGTTTGTGCCGAATCATAATAAGCCGATGCGTAAACATAATCGTTTTGCTTGAACTTTATATCACCATAATTTTCGAAAGCGCGCCCACGAATATAAGGATCAGACATTGGTTCCTTCAAACTCAATTTTGCATATTCTACAGCATCATCCATTTTGTCAGCTCGAAAAGCCATTTCAGAAATTCCGTAATATAACTCGTTTTTCTTCGATGCATAAATTCCTTTATTCGAGATGTCCAACAAGTTTTGCTTGTAATTTCCGTAATTATTAATTTTTGGATCAAAATTAGCTGCAATCGCCAACTGCGATTTGATTTCCATATCAAATCCAGGCTTCATTTTATAAACTTGCGTGAAAGCTTCACCAGCTTCTTGTTGTTTTCCTAATTTAGAAAAAACTTGTCCTAACGTATAAAATATTCGAACTCGTTCATCTTTATTTGTAGAAAAATATTCGGCTTTTTGCAATGGATCAAGTGCTTCTTCGTACTTTTTTTGATCAATTAAAAATTGAGCATAGGTACGCGCAATCATTGTTTTTAATTCTTTACTTTTATACGGATCGTTTTCGTAAAGTTTTTGTAAAGTTTCGATTCCATCAAAGTAATTTCCACCTTTTATTTCGGCAACAGTTTTGTAAACATGCGCTTCTTGCGCGTATTTAGAATCTTTGAAATTTTTGACAACATAGTTTAAAGCATCAAGCGCTTCAAAGTATTTTTTTTGATAAAATAATGATTTTCCAATCAATAAATAAGCGCGACCCATCAAAGGATTATTTTCTTTTCCTTTAATTAACATCGAATGTTTTTCGATTGCTTTCGAAGCTTTTGCCTCTACAGCAGCAAATCCAAGAGGTTTTTCTACTTTATCTTGATTATTTCGATTTCCACTTCCAATACCAAAATTGGGCGTATTAAATTCACCTAAATTAGCAGAGTCCGAAACAGAAAAATATTCTATTCCAACAGGTAAAATCTTCGAGTAATTTTCTACATAATTTGTTTGTAGTTCTGTGTTCTTTTTTTCTAACTCATCCTCAGCATTGAATACTCCATTAAACCACGATGTCATCTTGTGATATTGTCGGTTTTTGAAACTATTTTTTTGCGTAGAACAGCCGATTAAAAAACTTGCGGCGAAGATACTCAGTACAATCTTTTTCATGATAGCGAATAAAAACAAATCTACAATAAAACGTTCGATTAGAAAAAATCTTGTATCCTTCGAAAAAATAAGATAATTTTATGTGGAATAGAAATAATAGAGAAGCGACTTTTTACGGGATGATTATAAAATGATAGCTAACGTTTTAGCTTTAATGTAATTAGTGATTTGACTAAGAAAAATCATTGCAATTGTTGTTAAATTATTTAGAATATTCGTTTAAATTCGACCAATAATAATGTTTTAAAGGAACAGCATGAAAGCTTTTTTAGCGAAAATTTTTGCAAAATACATTGTCAACAAAGAACAAAAGTGGATAAATAATCCGCTAGAAACACAAGACAAAATTCTAAATGAATTGATTATTGCTGCAAAAAATACAAAGTTTGGAGTTGATCATCATTTTGAATCAATCAAAAATTATGAAGATTTCAAATCGCAAGTTCCAATCAACGATTATGAAGGTTTGAAACATTATTTTGATGAGGTAATTGAAGGGAAACCTGATATTCTTTGGCCTGGAAAACCTCTTTATTTGGCTAAAACTTCTGGAACAACTTCTGGTGCAAAATATATTCCGCTTACAAAAGAGTCTGTTCCATCGCATATAAATTCTGCTCGAAATGCTTTATTGTTTTATATTAATGAAACAAAGAATTCTAATTTTGTTGACGGGAAAATGATTTTCTTACAAGGAAGTCCAATTCTTGAAGATAAAAACGGATTGAAAGTTGGTCGACTTTCTGGAATTAGTGCGCATTTTGTTCCAAATTATTTGCAAAAAAATCGTTTGCCGTCTTATGAAACAAATGTGATTGAAGATTGGGAAACGAAAGTGGATAGAGTAGTGGATGAAACAGTGAAAGCTGATATGACGCTGATTTCTGGGATTCCGCCTTGGTTGATTATGTATTTTGAACGATTGATTAAAGTTTCTGAAAAAGAAAACGTTCAGTCGATTTTTAAGAATTTACAACTAATGGTAACAGGAGGTGTAAATTATGAACCTTATCGCGATAAAGTGAATCAACTAATTGGTCGAAAAATAGATTGTATTCAGACATATCCAGCTTCAGAAGGGTTTATTGCGTATCAAGATTCTCAAAAAAATGATGATTTATTACTTTTATTGAATAATGGAATTTTTTATGAATTTGTTCCAGTTGAAGAGTTTTTTGATGAAAATCCAACCCGAATTTCATTGAAAGATGTTGAAGTAGGAAAAGATTATGTTCTAATTCTCAATACAAACGCAGGTTTGTGGGGATATAATATTGGTGACACAGTTCGTTTTACTTCGATAAAACCTTATAGAATTGTTGTTTCTGGTCGAATTAAACATTATACATCTGCTTTTGGTGAGCATGTAATTGGTCACGAAGTGGAACAGGCGTTGCAAAAAACTTTAGAAAAATATCCAGCGAGTGTAAATGAGTTTACAGTTGCGCCTCAAGTTAATCCAGCAGAAGGTTTGCCATATCACGAATGGTTAATAGAATTTGATCAAAAACCACAAGATATAACTATTTTTAATCAAGAATTAGATACACAAATGCGTCGCCAAAATACGTATTACGATGATTTGATTACGGGAAATATCTTGCGTCCGCTTGTCGTTTCTGAAGTTAAAACAGAAGGTTTTCAGCATTATATGAAATCGATAGGGAAATTAGGTGGACAAAATAAAGTTCCTCGTTTGTCTAATAATCGCGAAATTGCAGATGAATTTTACAGTCTAAACTTAATTACTACAAATTGAACACACACACAACAATAGATAAAATGATTTACAAAACGGTAAAAAGTTCATTGGTAACTTTTTCGCAATTAATGCTTCCGTCACATTCCAATTTTAGTGGAAAAATACACGGTGGATTCATTCTTTCTCTACTCGATCAAATTGCATTCGCATGTGCTTCCAAATATTCTGGAAAATACTGTGTTACGGCGTCTGTGGATAGAGTAGATTTCTTAACGCCAGTAGAAGTAGGAGAATTATTAACGCTAAAAGCATCGGTAAACTATGTCGGAAGAACGTCAATCGTCGTAGGAATTCGAGTAGAAAGTCAAAACATCCAAACTGGCGAAATTAAACATTGTAATTCGTCTTATTTTACGATGATTTGCAAAGAGGAAAATGGAGAAAAAGCTGAAGCTCCAAAATTAATTTTGAAGAATCTGAACGAAGTTCGACGCTTTTATAAAGCTTTGCATCGAATTGAAGAACATTCAAAAGCAAAAGAGCAAATAAAAGATCCAATTGATTATAAATCACAAGATTTAATTGATCATTTATTGGACAATCATTTTGTTAAAATAGAACTAGATTAAAGTTTTTACATCATTAATAAATAACTCAATTCTGAAAATGGATTGAGTTTTTTTGGTATTATATATTTGATAAATAGTTGTTTGTAATTTGTCCCCCCAATTGTCCCCCTCAAAAAAATTGAATATTGAACAATCATTACTAAATTGCAAATTATTTGATTTTAAGAAAATTAGGCATTGTATTTGTTTTATTAATCTTTAATACCAAAACCAAACTTTTTATTTAATTCATTATTATGAAAACTTTCTTCAAATTTTTATTACTATTGATAGCAAGTACAACTATTTCATTTGCAAATAGTCAATTAATACAAACAAATTTTAGTAAAAATAGCCCTAAATCTTCAAATCCTATTAGTTTTGCTGTAGCAGGAAGTGTACTTGTTTTAGCTTTTTGTGCTTTTCGTTTCAGAAAAAAAATTGTCTAAAAGCGAAACAAATCCTTTTTTTCAAAATCAGAAAAACAATTTAATTTTTAAATTTGTAGAATGAAATATTTATTCATTTTACTTGTATTGTTAGTGTTGTTTGTTATTTACAAAAAACTAAAAACAGCTCAAATAGAAAAGCCACTTCCAAAAGAAGAAGAACCAAAAATATCGTTTTTAAAAATTGAAAAAAATGATGATTTGATTGATGATTCCAATCAACAAATTATAGATTATCAAGTAAAAATAGATTCGGTAACAAAGAAAAAAAATACATTAGAATTTTTAATTTCTATTCAAAATAATACCGAAAAAACAGTTCGTATAAATATCGTTGAAGCTGATTTTTATTCAAATTTTTCTCAAAAAAAAATCAAAGCTGATGTTACATTTTATGGAGAATTGGCAATGGGGACAAATGATATCTTACTAAAAAACACCGTTTTACGCGAATCTCACGTTATCCGAAATATTTATTTTTTCGAAACAGATTTAATTCATTTTAATCAAAACGATTATCTGGAAATTGATATAGAAATTAATGGAGAACATCATCAGTTCAAAAACTATTTTCATCAAACAACTTTCGAATCGATTAAATACATTCAGTAATCTGATTTTTTGATTTGAATTGTAAGGCTTAATTTTGCATTTCAGAATTTAGAGATATGAAACATATACAATTGATGCTTGGAAGCTTGATGCTTTTTGGATTAACAGCTTGTCAAACACCAAAAATAGTTACTGAACAACAACCAGTTCAGCAAAAAAGTTTGCAAGTTGATGGTAAAATTTATGCTGCATTTTTTCAACAACGTGCTGCTGAATATCAAGCCTTAAGCCAGCAAGCTTATAATGTTGCTAAAATGAGATTGGATGAAGCAATTGCGACAAAAGGCGCAAAACCTTTAGCGATTGTAACGGATATTGACGAAACTTTTTTGGATAATTCGTACTATGCAGTAGAAATGGCGCGTCAAGGAAAAACGTGGTCGCAAGAAACTTGGGCAAATTGGACGTCGAAAGGAATTGCAACTCCTTTGGCTGGTTCTCAAGAGTTTTTTCAGTATGCAGCGAGTAAAGGTGTTCAGATTTTTTACGTTACAAATCGATACGAAGTAGAGCGTCCTGGAACTTTGGCAAATTTAGAAAAATACAATTATCCAATTCAAAGTGCTCAGAATTTGATTTTGAGAAGTAAAGAAAGTAGCAAAGAAGCACGTCGTCAAAATATTTCGAAAGATTATGACATTGTTTTATTGTTAGGAGATAGTTTAACAGATTTTTCTTCTTTATTTGATAATCATAAATCTGAAAAAGAAAGAGCGGCAGCTGTAGAAACTTTAAAATCTGAATTTGGAAAACGATTTATTGTATTGCCGAATGTTGGATATGGAGATTGGGAATCTGCAATATTTGATTACAAATATGACTTGACGCAAGAGCAAAGAGATTCGATTATATACGAAGCTGCGAGAGAAACTCCTGTGAAATAAAGAATAAATACACAATGAAAACTGTCTTAATCGGACAGTTTTTTTTTGATTTATAAAAAAGTGAGAAATTAAATTTTAAATACATTTAACATGTTTTTGTTAAAAATAATCTATTAATTATTATTTGATCTGTAAAAAAATAATATTTATTTATTGAATATATAGTTTTTTTCTTTGTGCTGTATAATATTTAAGCATTCACCTATTTGTAAATTAAACTATAAATAACCTATATTTATAAGCTGGTTGTTTAGGCAATCATCAACCAATATTTAAAAAAAAATTATATCAAAACACATGAGTCAATCACAAAAAACTAATTGGGGTCAATTTATCCCACTGGTTACAGTATTCTTCTTTTGGGGATTCGTAGCGGCAAGTAATGAAATTTTAATTCCAGTTTTTAAAAAATCATTTGATTTATCCCAAGCCGAAAGTCAATTAGTCGCAGTAGCTTATTATATCGCTTATACGGTTGGAGCTTTAATTTATATGGGCGTTTCATTATTAGCTAAACAAGATTTAATCAATAAATTTGGGTATAAGAATTCATTATCTTTTGGACTTCTTTTATCAGCTATTGGAACGCTTTTTTTTATTCCAGCAGCCAATACAGGATCATTTCCTTTAATGTTAACAGGTTTGTTTACTGTAGGTCTAGGTTTTTCGTTGCAACAAACTGTTGCTAATCCGCTTGCAATTGCTTTAGGAGATGCAAGTACTGGATCTCAACGTTTAACATTAGCTGGAGGTATTAATAACTTAGGAACTACAATTGGACCTTTAATTGTTGCTTATGCAATTTTTGGTGCAGGAGGAGAAGGAGAAACAACTTTGAGTATAGAAGCAGTTAAAATTCCATATTTGTGTTTGGGTGTTGCTTTTTTAGCTGTTGCTATTTTCTTGAAATTTTCGTCTTTACCAAATCATCCAGAACAAGAAGAGGATAGTGCGATTGCAACTTCAAAAAATGATAAATCATCAGCCTTAAAATATCCTCAATTATTATTAGGAATGCTTGCGATCTTCTTATATGTAGGTGTAGAAGTTTCTACTGTAAGTAATTTACCAGCATATATGCACAATGAATTAGGGTTCGATATACAAGGAGTAACACCATATGTTTCGTTATATTGGGCAAGTATGATGATTGGTCGTTGGGGTGGTGCAGCAGAAGCATTTGGTTTAGATAAGACAAAAACATTGGCTCTTAAATTTATAGCACCTTATTTAGCTTTTGGGATTTTCTTATTAGTTAATTACATTGCAGGGCATGATTTGAAACCATTTTATCTATATAGTGTAATTATTTTAATAATGATTTTAGCTTCTTTATGGACAAATGGAAACCCTGCTAAAATGTTATTAACTTTCTCAATTATTGGAATTGTAGCATTATTAATCGGAATGAATACAACTGGTTTAGTCTCTATTTATTCTATTACAAGTGTTGGTTTGTTCTGTAGTACATTATGGCCTTGTATTTTTGCATTAGCAATTAATGGTTTAGGAAAAAACACTTCGCAAGGAAGTAACTTCTTAATTATGATGATTATGGGAGGAGGATTAGTAAGTATATTCCAAGGGTATATTGCAGATTTATCAACTGTTCATTCTAGTTATATTGTTTGTATTTTATGTTTTGTGTATCTTGTATTTTATGCAATTGCAACGCCTAAAATTCTTAAAAAACAAGGAATAAATCTTGGTGAAGTTAAATCTGAAGGAGGACATTAGGAAGATTTAATATTTAGTAATTTAATAAAAGGCTGTTTTATAATTTATTATAAAACAGCCTTTTCAGTTATTGAATTAATATAATAGGTGAAGGGACAAGAGAAACAACAAATTACAACATTTTGACAAGGTTCTAGAAAATATTCTAATTAGAATAATTCAAATACCACTACCCAGACAGCATCGCTATAAATCTATTTACTGGTCTAGGGATTAGTGCTAATGGAGAAAATTATATTACTGCTCAAAAAATAAATTAGTGAGTTAATAAAAAACTCAACCATTTGGTTGAGTTTTTTATTTCTTACGATATGCCAATATTTTATCAATACGATTACCGTCTTTGTCTACAATTTCTAGTGTCAAATCTTCTACTTCTACCTTATCACCAACATTTGGAATGGTTTCGTATTTATCTAAGAAAATTCCAGCAACGGTAACATATCTATTTTCGATGTCTTCGTCGATATCAATCTCAAAAAACTTCTCGAATTCATAGATCGAAAATTGCCCATCGATCAACCATGTACCATCTTCACGTTCTACGATTTCGTAATCTTCGTCTTGGTTCTCTGGTGTATCACCAACCAATTCGTCCAAAATATCGTTTATTGTTACAATTCCAGCCGTCGTACCATATTCGTCTAAAATAATGGCAAAATGTGCTTGTGAATTCTGTAACATTTCCAACAAAGGATAACTAAACGAATTTTCATTGACAAAAATAGGTTTGTGTATAAATTTTTTCAGGCTAAAATCTTCCTTACTTACCCCAAACATATCTTTTAGTTTCAAGATACCAACGATTTCATCCAAATTATTGTTCTTGGTAACGGGGTAGGCAGAATATTTATTTTTCTTGACTTTTGCACGAGCTTTCTCATAATCATCCGAAATATCTAATGAAGCAATTTCTGAACGATGCGTTGCTAACGTATTCACACGACGATCTCCAAGCTCGAAAACACGTTCTAAGATTTCGTGTTCTTTTTCCTGAATTTCTCCACCTTCTGTACTTTCTTTGATGATATTTTTAATTTCTTCCTCCGAAACAACTTCGCTGTTATCATCTTTGATACCAAATAATTTCAAGAAAAAATCATTGGTAACCGTTAGCAACCAAACAAATGGAGAAGTGATGATAGACAACCATTTCATCGGTTTCGAAACAATAGTAGAAACCATTTCAGGAAATTTCATTCCCAAACGTTTTGGTAATAATTCGCCAAATACAATCGAAAAATAAGTGATAATAACCACCATAATAATTGGAGAAAGTGTTTTGGCGTAAGGTGCAATGAAAGCGATAGATGTTAAAAATTCTGTTAAATCTGCAGTTAATTTATCACCAGAGAAAACCCCTAACAAGATACCAATAAGGGTAATTCCGATTTGTACGGTTGATAAAAATTTGTTCGGATTCTCAGCAAGTTCCAAGGCAGTTTTAGCACCAGAACTTCCTTTCTTCATTTGATTTTCTAACTTAAATTTTCTTGACGAAACAAGTGCCATTTCTGACATGGAAAAAATTCCGTTCAATAAAATCAATACGATTATTATAACAATCTCCACTTTTATTATTTAATTTTGAATAAAAATAAACCAAAATCTAATACCTACCATAATGTCTCAATTTAATATTATGAAATTTTCTTATTTAATTTTACTTGCTTTTATGCTAAATGCTGGTTGTGCTTTCGGTAGCAGCGATCAAACACCAGAAGAAACAGATACTATTTTACCTGCTTTTACAACTGCTGAATTGATTGGTAAAGGAAATCCTACGATGGTGGGGAATGGGTATAAATTGTTGCCAGAAGTTGCAAAACAATTTGAATTGATGAAAGCTGATGCGCAAAAAGCAGGGTTTAAAATACAAGTGATTTCGAGCTATAGAAATTATACCTACCAAAACGGAATTTGGGAGCGCAAGTATAAAGCGAATCAGGCGAAGAAAATTGCAGCAAAAGAAAATATCGAAAAGATTATTGAATATTCTACCATTCCAGGAACTTCTCGTCACCATTGGGGAACTGATTTGGATATTATTGATGGAACGCGTGGAATACCAGCAGATCCGTTGAATGAGAAACATTTTAATGAAGGAGGATCAATGCATAAGTTTAAGCTTTGGTTAGATGAAAACACTTCGAAATATGGTTTTTATTTGGTGTATACAGATAATTCAGCGAGAAAAGGATTCAAATATGAGCCGTGGCATTTTACGTACAAAGCGATTTCTGAACCGATGTTACAAGCCTACAAAAAGCTAGATATCAAAAAAGTTTTGCAAGAAAATAAATTGTTAGGAAGCGAAAATTTTACAGATGATTTTATCGAAAAATATAGAAAAGAAAATATACTTGATATAAATCCTGTTATTAAATAGTTAAAGCTCCTTTTTGGAGCTTTTTTTGTGGTATCTTTAGATAAAAATTAAAACATTGTACTTTCTGATGAGGTTAATATTTTTCATATCGTTGTTTTTGAGCATGAGTCTACTGACTTTTGCAAAACAATCTATTGTGAAAGATTTGGACGGAGATGGAAAGTTTGACAAGGTTTCGATTAATTTTGAAACGAATAAAATAGAGTTTTTACTTTCTGATACTGAATATAAAAAGCAGAGTAGTTTAGCTTTTCATGAATTGGATCACAATGCGAAGATTGAGGAAACAAAGAAAGGTTTTAAGATTATCAATAAAATAGGAGATGTTTTGTTTACATCTTATTTTCGATACAATCGTCAGACAAAAAAGATTGAATTATCTGCTATAAAACGTTCAATAGTTTCGGATGATTATTCGAAAGAAAATGGCGAATCAACTTTTATTACAGCTACAAAAGAGTTTATTGCAAAATGGAATAGTTTGGATAAATCATCAAATAAAGTGATTGCTTTACCGACGTTAAAAACCAAAATTGATTTGGATGTTATTTCTTTGAATGATTTTAATGATGCATTTCTGAATAAATTTAATCAACAAAGTTTGACTTTTTATAAAGCTGAAATCTCCAAGCAAAAATAATTATTGCTCCAAATCTATTGTTCTGAATGTTAGATTAATTCGTGGCGAATTTACTTTTTTAGTAGGAGGTAAGCGATGCAGCCAATAATCTTGTGTTTCATTTTTCATAACTAATAAACTACCACTTGCAAGATTTAAAGCAATTACTTCTTTAGTTTCTTTATGTTTAAAACCAAATTTACGTTCAGCGCCGAAACTTAGCGAGGCAATTGCGCCATGACGTTTCAATTGTTTTTCACCATCACTATGCCAAGCCATCCCTTCGGAACCATCGTGATATAAATTTACCAAACAAGAATTATAAGTTTCGCCAGTTTTTTCCTCAGCTAATTTTTTTAATTCAAGTAAAGTATCAGTCCAAGGCAAAGCTGTTTTCATGATTTTGGAATAGGTATAAGCAAATGGAAAATCTCCATACCAAGCAATTTTTCGTTTAGTTTCTATCAATTTTCCAAATATTATCGCTTGATCGTTTTTCCATTCAATTTCATTTAATAAAACAGAATAATAATGATGCGCTTCTTCATCACTCATAATTTGCCCAAAATAATTTACCGTTCCATCTTTTGGAAGCAGATTTTGTTGTCCGTCAAATAAATCGTTAAAAAGATCCATTTATAGTTTTATATGATCAAAAATAAGGAATTTAGATTTAATTCAGTTAATGTAATGTGCAGATAAATAAAGTTTTACTAACGTTTGTTATTTAAAATTTAATATTGAATAAGTCAAAAAAAAATTGGATTATATAATTTTTTATTTATTTTTATTTAACCAAAATTTAACACAATATGAATAAATTGATTTTTAAGAACACAATTAAGTTCTTCCTTGTAAGTAGTATTTTACTTCTTGTTTCTGTCTTTTTAAAAATGTTAAATGTAGATCATGCGGATTTTATCTTGAACATCAGTTTCTCGGTTACAATTATTTCGCTTATCGCTGTAATGATGAGTTATAAGACTATAAGGGGGAAAAACAATTTTTCTATGGATTAATTTTTACGTATTAATTTAATTAATAATTTTGGTTGTTTATTTGTGAAAAGATAAACAACCAACTATTGTTATTTTAATAAACTGTCTCAGCGATTCTTTTTGTATTTATAGAATTACTCATTGTATAAAAATGTAATCCAGGAACACCAAAATCGATCAATTCTTTACATTGTTGAATGCACCATTCAATCCCGATTTCCTTAATTCGTTCCTTATCTTTCGACTTCAAAACTTCCATTGCCAAAGCTTCTGGTAAATCCAAATAGAAATTCTGCGGAATCGACGTTAGTTGATTGAAAGTTGTCAAAGGTTTTATACCTGGAATAATCGGAATATTAATATCCATTTCACGACATTTTTTGACAAAATCAAAATATTTTTGATTATCGAAAAACATTTGCGTCACGATATAATCCGCTCCCAATTCCACTTTCTTTTTCAAATAATACAAATCCATTGCAAGATTCGGCGATTCGAAATGCTTCTCAGGATAACCCGCTACACCAATACAAAAATCCATTGCATGCGACTCTTGTAGCTCGTCGTCTAGATAATTTCCAGTATTTAAAGCCGTAATTTGCTCAATCAATTCCGATGCATGCGCATGTCCACCAACTTCTGGAACAAAAGATTTTTCCGATTTAATAGGATCTCCACGCAAAACCAAAAGATTATCAATTCCCAAGAAATTCAAATCGATTAACGCATCTTCTGTATCCTCTTTTGTAAATCCTCCACAAATCAAATGCGGAATAGCATCTATCTTATAATGATTCTGTATCGCAGCACAAATTGCAACTGTACCAGGACGTTTTCGCACCTGATAACGCTTTAATAACCCGTTTTCTTTCTGTTTGTAAATATACTCTTGACGATGATAAGTTACATCGATAAAAGCTGGATTTAACTCAACTAATGGATCTAAAGTTTTGAACGTCGCATTAACATCTTGCCCTTTCAAAGGTGGTAAAATTTCCACAGAAAACAACGGTTTTCCGTTTGCGCGTTCTATATGTTCGGTAACTTTCATTCTTTATTTTATCGTTTAGCGAAGTTCGAATCTCGAATTTCGATTATATAATTTCTTTTATATGGGCGTTCCCTTCGGGCGGGCTTTTCGTTGCAATCTTTTTTGTTGATTTCGACTTCGCTCAATCAACAAAAAAGGATTTTCACTGCAATCCCTAACGCATTTTTTTTGTTATCATTCTGAACTTATTTCAGCAGCTTATCCAAATTTGTGCGATTCTGAAACGAGTTCAGAATGACTTTGGTTTCTGTCATTACGAGCTTGTCGAGGAATCTGAGATTCTTTATTTCGAAATGCTGTATTTAGAAAGACAAAATTTATTTTTGCTTAACGCTTAACGCTTTTACGCCAAATTAGGACTCAACCAACGCTCAGCTTTATCAAGTTCTATATTTTTACGTTTAGCAAAATCTTCAACCTGATCCATTTTTATTTTTCCAACTCCAAAATATTTTGCTTCTGGATTTCCAAAATAATAACCTGAAACAGACGAAACGGGATACATCGCCAACGAACTTGTTAACTCAATTCCTGCATTTTTCTCCACATCCAAAATTTTGAAAATCGTTTCTTTTTCTAAATGGTCAGGACACGCTGGGTAACCAGGAGCAGGGCGAATTCCTTTATATTTTTCTGAGATTAATTCATCATTTGATAAAGTTTCATCTTTCGCGTAACCCCAAACTTCAGTACGAACATATTTGTGCAAATATTCCGCATAAGCTTCAGCCAAACGATCGGCAATTGCTTTCACCATAATCGAATTGTAATCATCTAAATTTGTTTCGTAAGCTTTAGCAACTTCTTCAATTTCTTGACCAGCAGTTACAGCAAATGCACCGATATAATCTTGAATTGCTGAATCTTTCGGCGCAATAAAATCAGCAATTGAAATATTTGGTTGTTTTTTCGATTTTTTCGCTTGTTGACGAAGTGTATAAAATTCCTCGATTTTGTTATCATTTTCATCAAACAATTCAATCGTATCATCGTTTACCGTATTCGCTTTGAAAAGTCCAAAAACAGCCTTCGGTTTAGCTAAATTTTCAGCTTCAATTTTATTTAACATTGACAAAGCATCTACATATAGTTCTTTGGCATTTGTTCCGACAATTTCATCATCTAAAATCGCAGGAAATTTACCATGTAAATCCCATGTTTTGAAAAATGGCGTCCAATCGATAAAATCTCTTAATTCAGAAACTGTTGTTTGATGTGTAAAAACACCTAATTTATTTGGTTTAAAAGGTTTATTTTCTTCAAAATCAACTTTTAATTTATTTTTTCGAGCATCTTCAATTGATAGATATTCCTTTGATACAGCACGATTTAAGAAACCTTCTCTAATTTTTGTATAATCAGTAGTTGTTTCTGTAAGTAATTCTGCTTGTTGATTTCCAATCAATTTTTGACAAATTGTAACCGAACGAGAAGCATCTAAAACATGAATTGCTTTATCATATTCTGGTGCAATTTTAACGGCTGTATGCGCTTTAGAAGTCGTTGCACCACCAATCATTAACGGAATATCAAGATTAAGACGTTTCATTTCTTTGGCAACATGTACCATTTCATCTAACGAAGGGGTAATCAACCCAGAAAGACCAATTACATCGACATTATTTTTTTGCGCTTCATCTAAAATAGTCTCAGAAGAAACCATTACGCCTAAATCTATTATTTCGAAACCATTACAACTCAAAACAACAGAAACAATATTTTTCCCAATATCGTGAACATCGCCTTTAACAGTCGCCATTAAGATTTTAGAAGGTTCTTTGTCTGTTTTATTTCTAAGTTTTTCTTCCTCTAAAAAAGGCGTTAGATAAGCAACCGACTTTTTCATTACACGCGCTGATTTCACAACCTGAGGTAAGAACATTTTTCCGCTTCCAAAAAGATCTCCAACGACGTTCATTCCATCCATCAAAGGACCTTCGATAACGCGTAAAGGTGAACCAATTTTTTCTAAAGCTTCGGCAGTATCTTCATCAATAAATTCTGTTATTCCTTTTACTAAAGAAATTTCAATACGTTTTTCTAATGGTAACTCACGCCAAGCGTCATCTTTCTTTTTCTCTTTTGTAACACCTTTTAGATGTTCGGCAAAATCAATCAAACGCTCTGTCGCATCATCACGTCGATCCAATAAAACATCTTCAACGTGTTCTAATAAATCTTTTGGAATATCATCATAAATCTCAATCATTTCTGGATTGACGATTCCCATATCCATTCCGTGTTTGATGGCGTGATATAAAAACGCTGTGTGCATCGCTTCACGAACTGCATTATTTCCACGGAAGGAAAACGAAACATTCGAAACTCCACCCGAAACTAATGCATGTGGAAGATTTTCTTTGATCCATTTAGTTGCATCAAAAAAATCGATTGCATTTCGGCGATGTTCGTCCATTCCTGTTGCAACTGGGAAAATGTTCACATCAAAAATGATATCTCTTGGATTGAAATTTACTTCATTCACCAAAATATCATAAGAGCGTTTTACAATTTCGATTCGGCGTTCATAATTATCTGCTTGACCTTTTTCATCAAACGCCATAACCACTGTTGCAGCGCCATAACGTTTAATTTTCTTAGCATGTTCGATAAATAATTCTTCACCTTCTTTTAAAGAAATTGAGTTCACAATTGCTTTACCTTGCACATTTTTCAGACCAGCTTCGATAATTTCCCATTTCGAAGAATCAATCATAATTGGAACTTTCGAAATATCAGGTTCAGAAGCAATCAAACGTAAATATTTCACCATAGAAGCCACACCATCAAGCATACCTTCATCCATATTGATGTCGATAATTTGCGCGCCACCATCTACTTGATCACGTGCAATTTGAAGTGCTTCTTCAAATTTTTCTTCTTTGATTAATCGCAAGAATTTTTTAGAACCAGTAACATTTGTACGTTCACCAACGTTGACAAAGTTTGAATTTTCACGTACAATTAAAGGTTCTAATCCAGAAAGTTGAATTTTTACGCCTGACATTGTTCACTAATTTTTCGAGGTTCGTATTCTTTTGCTAAATCTGCCATCAATTTGATATGATCTGGTGTAGTTCCACAACATCCACCCAAAATATTAACCAATTTTTTATCTAAGAAAGGTTTGATAAAATCTCGCATCATTTCAGGAGTTTCATCGTATCCACCGAAAGCGTTTGGTAAACCAGCATTTGGGTATGCGCTGACATAAAATGGTGCTTTTTCGGCTAATACTTCTAAATATGGAATCAAATCTGTTGCACCTAAAGCACAATTTAACCCAACTGAAATTAAATCAATATGTTCTAATGAAATCAAGAAAGCTTCTGTTGTTTGTCCAGAAAGTGTACGTCCAGATTTATCTGTTATTGTACCAGAAGCCATTAGAGGAACGTTGATTCCTGTTTTTTCTATCGCATCTTGAATTCCATAAAATGCTGCTTTTGCATTTAAAGTATCAAAAATAGTTTCGACAAGTAAAATATCTGCACCAGCTTCTAACATTGTTTTTGCTTGACGATAATATACATTTGCCAATAAATCAAAATCCACATCGCGATAACTAGGGTCATTTACTTGTGGCGAAATAGAGGCTGTCTTGTTGGTTGGACCTAAAGATCCAACTACAAAACGAGGTTTATCTGGGGTAGAAAACTCTTCACAAGCTTCTTTTGCTAAGCGAACGGCTTCGTAATTTAATTCATCAACCAAATCAACCATATCATAATCAACCATAGAAATAATATTGGCATTGAACGTATTTGTTTCGATTAAATCTGCACCAGCAGCCAAATATTCTCGGTGAATATCTTTTATGATTTGAGGTTGGGTTAAAACCAATAAATCGTTATTTCCTTTTAAAGAAGTATGAAAATCCTTGAATCGTTCTCCACGATAATCTTCTTCTTGTAAATTGTGCTTTTGGATCATCGTTCCCATTGCACCATCTAAAATAACAATACGCTCTTTTAGTATATCGTCTAATTTCATTCTAAATATTTTAAAAGCCTTATGGGAAGAAGTGTGAGGTAAGTCCTTATCTTTCTCTATTTGAGTAGGATTTAGCACCCAACTATACTTTGGGTTGCTAAGATTTCAACGGGCCTATTCCCTCCATCTTTCTTTATAAAGCTATGTGCAAAATTATTTAAAGTATTGAGAATAAAAAAATCAAGATTGAAAAAAACGAGTTCGAAACTTGGTTCATAGAAATAATTTTTGTTTGAAATAGTTCAAAATCTCTAATAGGTCATTTTTGAAATTTATTTTAGAAAATATTTCTTTAAAATTACTATTTTAAAGAAATAATATTTTAATTAGTTATTGAAAATTGTAGTTTTTAGAATATTTTTAATAAAAATAGGGTTTTATTAAAAATTATTAAGATTTGTTTTTTCTTTTAATTGTATTTTTTAGAAAATTATTTTTGTCTATAAATATTTATAGAATAAAATTCATTATTTGTGTATTTTTATCTATAATTACGGAAAATATTAAATTAAAGAAATGAAATTAATTTGGATATATAGAATTCTTTCGCCTAAATTTGTCCTCAGAAATAGTTCATTAAAATTTACATTTTATCAAGAAAAGTGGAGGGAAATGGCCCAAAGAAACTTTAGCAACCTGATTAATGAATCAAGGTGCTAAATCCATCCTTATAGGAAAGATGAATAAAAACTACTGTAAACCAATCTTCAATAATATTCTTTATTCAAAATGGTTCAATTGTTTTTATGCGATTGAACCATTTTTTTTCTTCACTTTTCTTTGGTAAATAATTAAAAACAAAACAAATAAATGAAAAAAATAAATATCGGATTGTTCGGATTTGGAGTTGTAGGAGAAGGAATTTACAAGGTATTGGAAGAAAAACCACAATTGAATGCTGCAATTAAAAAAATTGTAATTAAAGATAATTCTAAATCTAGAAATGCTCCGTCTGAATTATTTTCGACTAATGCGGATGATATTTTAAATGACGATGAAATAAATGTTGTTGTTGAGTTAATTTCGGATGCTGATGCGGCACATGATATCATTATAAAAGCGTTCAATAAAGGTAAACATGTGGTAAGTGCAAATAAAAAATTGATTGCAGATCATCACAAAGAATTATTGGATTTGCAAGCACAAAACAATGTTTCTTTTCTTTATGAAGCCTCTGTTTGCGGGTCAGTTCCGATTATTAGAAATCTAGAAGAATATTTTGATAACGATTTATTGAATTATGTATCTGGAATTGTAAATGGGACAACAAATTACATTTTGACGAAAATGGCGAATGAAAATGAGTCGTATCAAGATGCCTTAAAAGCAGCGCAAGAAAGTGGTTTTGCAGAAGCTGATCCAACGGCTGATGTAGAAGGTTTTGATGCGTCGAGTAAATTAGCAATTATTACGTTGCATGCTTTCGGTAAAAAGATTGATGTTGATCAAGTTATTCGAAAAGGAATTACTTCATTGAAAGTTGAAGATTTTAAATACGCAAAAGAAAAAAATTATACAATAAAGTTGATTGCTAATTCTAAAATTAATCATCAAACGGGTGAAATTACATCAACAGTTTTGCCAACTTTTGTTGAATTAAATAAAACAATTGCGCTTGTGAATAACGAATATAATGGAGTTTTGATTGGAAGTTCGCTTTCAGATGAGCAATTTTTATATGGAAAAGGAGCAGGGCGTTTCCCAACTTCTTCGGCTGTTTTGAGTGATATTTCTGCGTTGAAATATGATTATCAATATTCGATTCGAAAATATGAAAACAAAGAAGAAGGAGTTTTTAATCAAACAGGAAAGAAGCGAATTTATATCGGTTTTGAGAATCAAGCAGATGATGTTTCAAACATTTTTGATGAAATAGAAGAGCGTTATCAAAGTAAAAATTACAATCACATTGTTGGTGTGATTGATATAGAAAAGCTCAAACAAAAAGAGATTATTGAAAATCCAAAACTTTCGATAATTGCGTTTGAGTAAATTTTTGTGATTAAAAAGCCTCAATATTAATTGAGGCTTTTTTGTAAATCTAAAAATTAAGGTTTTTGTAAATACTTTTTCAATAAAAGTTTTAGTGGTTTATTTTTAATTAATCCAGCATAAGTCATTTCAATTTTAAAATCTTTTGAGATTAAAACCCAATATGGATAACTAATTTGTTCGTTTTTATCAATAAATTCTTCCAAAAATGGATGAGTTTTTTTATTCGATTTAGGTTCATATTTTTTGTTTAAAAAAATAATAGATTCATTTGTTTCTGCATCAAATTCAATAAAATAAATGTCATTATTTAGAATTTGAAGTAATTCATCATCTTTTTCTAATTGTTTCTTTTGAATCATACAGTAACTACACCAATTGGTAGAAAAATAAAGCAGAATTGGTTTAGGATTTTCATTAAAAATTGAATTAAATTTTTCTAATGAAATCTGTGCTTGGAGATTCAATGATGATAAAATGAATATGAAGTACCAGATTTTCATTAACGTAAATTGTATCGGACACCTATAAAACCTCTTGTTCCCTGCATAGGTGTATAGCTGTAATCATTTGGCTCAAAAATAACATCATTTCTTCCTTTAGGAGGAGTAATTCCATTTCCTGGTTCTCCGAATGGATCCCACCAACGAGCAATAACATCGCCTTTTGGTAAAACATTAAAAATATTTTTTACTCCACCATAGATTTCAATATTATTTTTGAATGATTTACTCAATTGAATATTGGCAATAAAAGTTGGCTTTGAATATTCAGGTCGATAATCATTTTCTACGCGAGGTAATTTCATTTTGTCATTATAATTGGCGGTTAAATCAATAGTAAAACCTTTTTTGAATGCATAACTTGCTAAGAAATTTCCAGACCATTTCGGTGCGTGATATTGAACTTCTTTTTCGCCATTTTCTTTTTTGTAAACATCCATATAGGTTGCGCCAAGCATTATTTTTAGAGGAAAGTCAAATGTTGCATCTATATTTAAAGAAACTCCTTGAGATATTGCGTGTCCATCTAAATTGTCATAGATAATCTTTGTTTCGTCAGTATCTGTATCAGCAATAATTTTGTTTGTGAAATAAGAATAGAATGTTGTGAAATCAAAATTTAGAGCTGCAAAAGAAGTTGGTAGTTTGAACACATAATTAATATTTCCATTATATGATTTTTCAGGTTTTAATTCATTTTCAAAAACTACTTGTCTAGCTCCAGTTAATGCACGATGATCTTCTGTGAAAACATTTACAACACGAAATCCTGTACCAAAACTTGCTCTTAAAGTATGATGAGATGAAGGTGAAAATTTATAAGCTACTCTTGGAGAATGTATTCCTTTATGTGTTTTATCGTAATCAAATCTGTAACCAAGTAATAATTTATTTTCAGAGTTTAATGTCCATTCGTCTTGTACAAAAACACCAGGAATAGGTGTATTCATAGGGTTATTCTTGACTAGATTATTATTCTCATCAAATTCTCCAGTACCTCTAGTGTTATCATCGTAATAAGTATACTTGAATGAAGTTCCTAAAAGTAAACTATGTTGTCCAATTATCTTATCCCAATAAGCTTGAGCAAAAACAACTTGTTGTTTTCCTTGGTACGATTCTGGACCATAAAATGAATTCTGTTGATGAAAATTGTAAGAAAATTGAGTCATTATTTTCTCTTTTAAAGGTAATTGATACATTCCTATCGCTTCAAAACGATTTGTCATAATACTTTCTGCATAAACTTCGTCACTTCCTCTGTGTAGTTTTCTTTTCCAATTCATTTGACCTCCCCATCTATCTTCGTATAAATAACGTAAAGCAACCGATGCTGTTCTATTTTCTTGACGTTCAAAATCAAATTTATTGAATAATGTAATACGATCTTGTAACGTTACATCTGTAAAACCGTCGTTATTTTTATCTTTTTTATTGTCATATTTAAAGTAATTAAAGCCAAATAAACCATTTACCTTTTCTCCTAAATTATATTTGTATCCTCCATCAAGATTGGTTTCTAACCAAGAAGTAGTAAAGGCATCTAAAGATAATTTTGGAGCAGATTTAGGAGATTTAGTAATCACATTAATTATACCCCCCATAGCTTCTGTTCCATAAAGGGAAGATGCTGGTCCTTTTATGACTTCTATTCGTTCAACCAAAGAATTCGGAATTCCGCTCAAACCATAAACTGTAGATAGAGAAGAAACAATTGGCATTCCATCAATTAAAATCATGGTATAAGGACCTTCCATTCCGTTAATATGAATATCACCTGTGTTGCAAACGTTACAATTTAATTGCGGTTGAACACCATTTATTAATTGTACAGCATCAAATAAAGAAGGTGTTGGATTTTTTTGAAAAAACTTCGGTGTATAGATTTCAATTGGAACTGGACTATCAGACTTTCTTACAGCTTTCATTGTTCCTGTAACTACAATCTCATCTAAATTTTCTGAAGGATCTTTCATATAAATAGAATCTTTTTGTTCCTGAGCATTTGATAGAATGGAGGTTAAAGCAATGAATAAATAAAATGTTGTTTTCATATCAAGTAAAATTTATAATCAAATTAAAAAGTTAGACAAATCTAACAAAAATATTATTAAAAATGAATTATTAAATTTTACTTAATTTTCAACTATATTTGTTTCTATGAATTCATTGGTCGAAGAAAATTACCTAAAAGCATTATTTCATCTTTCTGAAAATGGGAAAGGAGAAGTGAATGTGAAGGATTTGAGTAAGCATTTGGAAATAAAAATGCCTACTGTAAACAGTATGATGAAAAAATTAGCTGAAAAAGAATTGGTGATTTATGAATCGTATAAACCACTTCGGTTATCTGATAAAGGAATTCTGAAAGCTTCTTTGATTGTAAGAAAACACCGATTAACAGAGATGTTTTTGGTAGATAAAATGGGATTTGGTTGGGAACAAGTTCATGAAATTGCTGAGCAAATAGAACATATTCAAAGTCCAATTTTTTTCGATAAAATGGACGAATTATTGAATTTTCCTAAATTAGATCCGCATGGTTCTCCAATTCCAGATAAAAATGGAAAAATAGAAATTATCAATTACAAAAAATTGGCCGAATTTAAAGAAGGTGATAAAGTAGAAATATGCGCTGTTATTGGTTCTTCGGATGAATTTTTGAAGTATTTGAATTCAAAAAATATTCATTTGAATGATGAAATTGAAATCATTTCTGTTGAAGATTTTGATGGAACAATGAAGGTTAAATTTCTAAAATCAAATGAAATTGAAACATTTAGTAATCATGTGACTTCAAGATTATTAGGTAGATAATGGTTTTACAGTTTTTTTTATCAATCGTCTTATTTCTCTTTTTTTTAGGGATTGGATTTTTATTTCAGAAAATTTTCCCTAGAATAAACTCAACTATTTCGTTTACAGTCATAAATGGGATGATAGGAGTAGGATTGATAAGTTTTTTAGTAGCATTTTTTCTTCCATTAAATTTTACATACGAAGTAGTATTAATTTTAATTGCGATTCTATCATTAATTTATCATAGAAACGAAGTGAAAGTAAGTTTGTTGAAACTGAAAAATATATCGCGATATTTTTATGCTTTTACTTTTGTTGGATTGTTGGTTGCAGTTACATATCCTTTTATTTTAGATCATTTTGGTTATTATATTCCAACAATAAAATGGTTAGACTTTGCTGGTTTTGTAAAAGGTCTTTCCAATTTTGAATGGGTTTTGGCACAAAATAGTTTCTGGCATATTTTGCAAGCTTCGATTAACGAAACATTAGATATTTATTATCGATTGAATTTTTGTTTATTTTTAATCTTCAATCTCTATGTTTTCGAATTGAAGCAGAAAAAACTTCTCATTTTTAATCTCCTTTTTATATTTTTTTTAAATACTCCTTCACCAGATCTTCCTGTTTTTGTTCTTACGATTCTATTAATCAATGAATATTTACGTTATAAAAATAAAGCGTCTGATTACCTTTTTTACGCTGCTATTTTATTTGTAATTAAACCAATAAGTATTGTATTAATTTTATTTTTTGGAATTGAATATCTAAGAAATAAAGAATACAAGAGTTTAAAAGATAAGAATTTATTTTTACTCGTTTTTATTGCTTTATTATTCTGTTGTAAAGGAATAATTGTTTCAGCAAATCCTTTATTTCCTTTAGAATTTTCTTCAATAAAAGGTTTGGAATGGGCTTCACCACAGCATTTATATGAATTATCTGCACAGAACGGTAAATTTATTCCACTTAAAGATTCGTTTACGTTTGAAGAAGTAGCTAGAATGAATACAACTGAATATTTTCAAGCTATTTTTTTTCAATCATCTTCTCGAACAATAATTTTTCTTTTAATTATTTGTTTAACAATTTTCAATTTGTTAATAGGCTTCTATAAAAAGAATTATTTTATAAAATCGTTAATATTCTGTTGTATAGTGAAATTATTAATAATATTAATTTTTTCTAATCAATTTAGATTTTTATTAGATGTATTAATTATTGATTTATTAATTATTTTTAAATTAGTTAACTTAAAAATATTTAATAAATATTCAGAATTATTAAGTTTAATATTTGTATATATTACTTCATTTATTTTAATATTTTCTATTTTTAAAGGTGATTATTTCAAAAATATTAAATCATTTTCTTATATAAGAAGTATAAATTTTGATCAAATTTTAATTCCAGGAAATTATAAAGAAAATGAATTGAACATTAATAATTTAAATATAAGTAAAACCAAATTAGAAAAATTTCTACAATATCAAATTTATCTACAACAAATTGATTCTACAGATATTAAAAAAGGGTTTTATTTAAAAGAAATGGATGAAAGAATGTATAATAATATTTTAGAATTTATTAAAGAGGAACAAAAAAAGCAAGTTAAATAACTTGCTTTACTATTATTCCGCTTTTCCTTTTATTCTGAAAATTTTTCGAGAAGAAACTGGATCGTTAGATGTGATTGTTACGGATTTATTAAAATCTCCAGTAACTCCTCCACTTGAATATTTAATGGTAATATCCGCAGATTTTCCTGGTTCGATAGGTGTTGTGGGATATTCAGGAACTGTACATCCACAAGAACCAACAACGCTTTTAAGAATTAAAGGTTTATCACCTGAGTTGGTTACTTTCATCTTAGCAGTTACTTCGGTATTCAACTTTATATTTCCAAATTGAATTTCTTCTTTTTCTAAACTAAGTGTTTGAGCAAATAAACTTGTAACGCCTAAAGCAAAAGCACCTAAAAACATTAATTTTTTCATGACGATAATTAATTTGTAATCAAATGTACAAAAGAATTTTACTTTAAATAAAATTACTTTCGAATTTATTACAAATAACATTCCAATTTTATAATATAA
>NZ_JAOCDJ010000024.1:0-37493 GCF_029840885.1 Empedobacter sp. GD03861 | reverse complement strand
TTTTTAATAATTTTTACTAAAAAACACTTTTTTATAAAAATTATTAAGTGTTTTTGTTAAGAACTTTTTGATTCCGTTTTCGATAAAATAGTCACTTTTTTTAACATTGTTTTTGAGGAAATGATAAAATTATAAATTTGATTTAAACAAAAAATCCTCAACTCCGAAGAATTGAGGATTTACTAACCAACTAAAATTAACTATATCTATGAAATTTGTATGCTACGTTTTTCTTTTGGTAAAGCTTCTTCTTTCTTAGGTAGAACTAATTGCAAAATTCCGTTTACATAAGAAGCTTCTATTTTATCTTCGTTTATGGTTTCTGGCAATGTAAATGCTCTTCTGAAGCTTGAAAAATTAAATTCTTTTCTCGAAAATTTTTCTTCTTTTACTTCTTCATTTTGTTTAAATTCTGATGAAATTTTCAAAATATTTTCATCAATTTCAATAGAGAAATCTTCTTTGTTTAAACCTGGTGCAGCTAATAAAATCTCGAAACTATCTTCATTTTCTTTGATATTTACTGCAGGAAATTGATTTTGAGAATTTACAAAAGTTTCAAACTTTGGACGCATTGCATTTTCAAATCCAAATGGGAAATAATTTGCTCTATTTTTTCTTGCTGTGTTCATGTCTTGTATGTTTAAATTTTTGATTTCATTGTTCATGTTTTCACTTTATTCAAATTATGTGCAAATCGATATTTTAAGACAAAATGACTTGTTTTTACTGTTTTTAAATGTCAAAATGACTGAAAATTTAAATTTTGAACATAAAAAAATCCTGAAAAGTCATTTTCAGGATTTGTACATCTTGGTTAAGATTCTATTTATTTATAAATTTCGTCTAAAACTTTTGCTAAACGTAGACCGCCTTTTAGCATTTGATCTTCGATCGTTTTTTTGTTGTCAAAATGGTAACGGTAACCTAATTTATCGTCCATTTTAACACCTGCGTAAATTCTGTTTGCAATAATATAAGAGCCGTAAATCCAATCAGCAAAAGTTCCTTCTTGCATTGTTTTTTGTTGTTCTTTCGTTGCAATATCCAGTAAATTAGAATATTCTGTGTAAGAATAGTTTTCGTAATCTACCAATTTAGAATCCCAAACTGTGTGGATATTTACTTTATCACGGAACCATTCAACTTTGATACGATTTCCTCCCAAATCATCTGGACGACCAACGTGAAGTGGTTGATGTGCATCACCAAGAATGTGAATCAAGAAATATAAATCGTGTTGTTTTTGCTCGATTGTAAGGTTTTTATTGTTTTTTAATTCATTCATTAAAAACAAACCTTTTTTGTACATGTTTTCATCTGAAGTTTGCTCTAAAGCAGCATCAAATTGTTGACGATTTAAATCTCCAGGTATGTTAACATAGTGATAAGAATCTGCATGTTTCCAAGAATCATCAGACTTGATAAAATCTGGCCAGTTTGCCCAATAAGCTAACTTTTGAGGACCAATAATTTTTGTAATTTCTTTACGAGTTTTCTTGCTAATGTGTTGTTCTGCAATCTGAGAAACCACTCGGTGACCTGTTAATCCCCAAGCTAAAGCACTTTCTGAAGCTAAAAATGCACCTAAAAGCATTGCACTTCCTATAATTTTTTTCATTGTGTGAGCTCGATTTTTGACAAAGGTAAGGAAAGTTAATTATTGATGAATTATGATTAATGCTATTAAAAAAAAGTTTGATTATATATTAAAGGAAATAATTCTAAATCAAAAGGATTAATAGTATTTGTACAAAAAGTAAGTGGTAAATCTTCGTAAGTAATCAAGCACCAACTTAAATCATCGGGAAAAAGAAAGGAATTAGAATCGAAATCTGAGTTTTTCTGAAAATCAAGATATTCTGAAATTAAAACATTACTATTCCTTTGCTTATAATTTTCTTCCCAATAAAATTCCTCGATATTGCTGATATATAAATGTAAGGTTTGAGAATTTATAATTTTATTTAATCCTTTATCTATACAATCAATTGTTTGATTATCTAGAAATTCAATTGCTGGATTATCTTTAAAATTGTCTAGAATATTTATATTTTTTTCAAGTTTAAATTTTTGAGAAAGTTCATCAAGATTTATTTCTCTGTAAAGATTACTTTTTTGAGGATTAAGAAATAATCCAAATTCTCTTTCAATCTTTATTCTTTGGTTGATTTCTTCTATGGTTAAGTTATTTGATGGATATTTTTCGAAAGGAAAATCATCTATAATTCCAATTTTCCAATGAATCATATAATATTGTTTAAATAAATCTGGAATAATATCAGTTAACGTTTCTATATTTTCGTTGTTTTTATAATCTTTTATCCAAGAGAATTGATCCATAATTAGCTTTAATTATTCTCTAAATTTAATAAAAATCATCTTTAAAAGTTCTTTTTTTGGAGATTTAGAAATTTTCTAAAAAAAACTTTAAAAAAATATTAATTTAATAAACCTCGATAAACAGACAGATTGGTATGTTTTTATTTATAATACTAAAAATAATTTAGTACTTTGTTTTGCATAATACTGAAACTTTTATATATATTTGTATAACAAAATAAAACAAGCCGTTCTTATGAATATAGAGAAAACAAAAGTTCAGATGCGAAAAGGTGTACTGGAATATTGTATTCTCAGCATTATCAAAAAAGGAGATGCGTATGCATCTGATATCATAGACGAATTGAAAAAAGCAGAGATGATTGTTGTTGAAGGAACATTATATCCGCTTTTGACAAGACTTAAAAATGATGACCTTTTACAGTATCGCTGGGAAGAATCAACGTCAGGACCACCTCGCAAATATTATGCACTTACAGAGTTAGGTGAAAATTTTTTAAAAGAATTAGCTGAAACTTGGGAACAGTTAATTGAAGCCGTGAATAAAGTAACCACAGAAACGCACAAAAATGGATAAAACAGTATCAATAAGTATAGGAGGATTTTCTTTCGTGTTAGACGAAATCGCCTATAATAAATTAAAGACCTATTTACAAGATGTAAAAACTTCGTTGAGAGGAACGGAAGGTGTAGAAGATATTATTGAAGATGTAGAAATCCGTATTTCTGAATTATTTCGTGAGCGATTAAAATTTAGAGAAGTCGTAAACGAAGATGATATCAATTTTGTAATTGCTACGATGGGACATCCAGATCAATACAAAGTTGAAGAAGATGAAGAGAACGAAAAAACGTCTACAAATTCATCGTACAATTATTCGTCAAATAATCAATCGTATGGAGGACAACAAACTGGTGCGAAACGTTTGTACCGCGATCCAGATGATACAATTGTAACAGGATTATCTGCTGGTTTGGCGCATTATATGGGCGTTGATCCTTGGTTTGTACGTTCTATTTGGTTAGTTCTTGGAATTTTAGGAATTTTCACAGCAGGTGTATCATTTTTCTTAGTGGTGTTCTGTTATTTTATCTTGTTAATTTTTGTTCCGAAAGCAAAAACAACATCAGAAAAGTTGCAGATGTACGGGCAACCAGCAAACATTGATACGTTAAAAAAAAACGTAGAACAAGCTAGTGAAGCTGTTGTAAGTGGGAGCAAAGAATTAAGTAATAAACTAGGTGGAGCCTTTGGCGTTTTTGGTCGAATTCTACTTTGGTTCATCGGATTTATCATTCTAAGTACAGGAATTGGATTAATCATTGGAGGATTCTTTTTCTTCTTTACAACTTGGACAGAAATGCCTACTGAATTATTCGGTTATCTTGTAGAAGAAGAATGGATGAGTATGGCAGCCAAAATATTTGGAGGAGTACTAATGGTAATTCCAGGTGTTTTGTTGACAATTTTAGGTGTAAAATGTTTCTGGAATAGAGTAAAAGTTAGTAAAGCTGTAATATTTGGAGCAATTGCTCTTTGGTTTGTTGCTTTATTTGCAATCATTGGAATTTCTGTAAGTACAGCAAGTAAATTTAGAAACTCAGTTGAAATGACACAAGAAAAAAGTTATGTTATTCCTTCTGATACGCTACAAGTCTATTTTAGAGAAAATAATGAAGGAAACTTAAAGTTTAAAACTTTTAACGATTTAGATCAATTAATTGATGCTGATGGAAACTTAATTATTCCAATTGATGATATTTTTGAGATTGAAGAAAGTACAGACGATAAACTTCATATTCAAGTAACTTATTCTTCTAAAGGAGGAAGCAAAGAAGAAGCAAAACGCAATTTAGAAGCAATTAGATATAATTACGAATTAAATGGAAATAAACTTTATTTAGATGAGTTCATTAAAATTCCTAAAGATGGTAAATTTAGAAATCAAACGGTTGATATCAAATTGTATATTCCTAAGAACAAATTAATTCATACGAATAACACTGATCGAATGACAATTATTAATAATGATAATGATCGTGATTATTTATATGATTTGAAGAATAAATTTATTGGGTATAATGGAAAAAAATTCGTATGTTTGAATTGTCAAAAAGATTCAGATTCTGAGGACGATATCAATCTTGATTCAGAGGATCTAAACATAAATGTAAATGACGGAAACGATTCGGCGAGAGTTAGAATTGATAAAAATGGTATTCGTGTCGAAAGTAAAGACGGTTCAGTAGGACTAAATTTACCAAGAACTGAAAACAAAAAAGAAAAATCAAACCAAGAAATACACTATAAAGATGATACAGATTCTATTAACATTAACTACAGAAATCATTCAAATAATCGTTGATTTCTTTGCATAGACTTAAGAAGTATTTTAATTAATAATATTCAAAAAGAGACATTTCATTTCGGAATGTCTCTTTTTATTTTTGGTTACATTCGCTAATATCCGTTTCGAGTTTTGTATGTTTGCAAATGCATAAAGCATCATTTTATGAAAAAAATTTTAGGTAAACTTTTGTACTCATTAGGAGGTTGGAAATTAGATAATCATCTCGATTTATCGAAAGTAGATAAATGCGTTTTGGTCTGCGCTCCGCACACTTCCAATTGGGATTTTTACTACACTATTTTGGCTTTTTGGCAAATGGGAATTCCAATGAAAATGTTTATCAAAGATGCTTGGACAAAGCCTTGGTATGGATATTTTATTAAGAAAATGGGCGGAATCGGAATTGATCGTTCTCAACGACATAATATGGTCGATTTTGCTTCAGATATTTTGAAAGAATCAGATAAATTATATTTAATCAATACACCAGAAGGAACACGTTCTCGTGCAGAAAAATGGAAAAATGGATTTTTCTATATCGCTCAAAAAGCAGATGTTCCGATTGTTTTGGCTTATTGTGATTTCAAGAAAAAAAGAGCTGGAATTTCAAAAATTGTAGAAACAGAAAACAGAACTTTAGAAGATGTGATGGATGAAATTCAAGATTTTTACAAAAAAGTTACGGCAAAACATCCAGCACTTTATAACCCAAAAATACATTAAATCATGAACGAACAAGATATTTTACAGAAGTTCAATGAAATTTCGAAAAATACATTACTTGAAACTTTAGATATAGAATTTACGGCAGTTGGAGAAGATTTTTTATCAGGAAAAATGCCTGTTACGCCTAAAGTTCATCAACCATTTGGGTTATTGCATGGAGGTGCTTCTATCGTTTTGGCGGAAACGTTGGGAAGTACATTGTCAAATATTATTTTACATTCGGATGATTTTGTGGCGGTTGGTCAACATGTTGACGCAAACCATCTTCGTCCAAAAAAGGAAGGAACAATTTTTGGGCATGCAACAGTCGTAAAACAAGGTCGTACTTCGCATTTGATTAAGATTGAAATCAAAGATGAAAACGATAAATTAATCTGTTATACACATTTAACAAACGCTATTATTTCTAAAAAACATGTTTAAAAAATTTCAAGATAAACTTGAAAGATTAATTCAGAATCAAGAACCTTTTCTTCTTTTTAGAAAACCAAATTCTACACAAGTGGAGTTGTGGGAAAATAAAAATTTCGAATCGGATAACAAGTTTATTTGTAATAGTTTCGATAATACAAAATTGGTTGAATTTAATGATGATGAGGTTATAGATATTGGAATAAATGAATTACCAAATTTTGAACTTTCTTTACCAGAATCAGATCAAAATGAAGCAATTTCGTATGAAAATTATATTGATTTAATTCAAAAAACAGTTGAAGAATTACAAAGTGATTCACCAACTAAAAAAATTGTAATTAGTCGAATCAATTCACTTCCAGAAACGAATATTAATTTAGTTGAAACTTTCAAAAATTTACATCAACATTATCCAAATGCCTATGTGTATTTGCGATTTGATACAGAAGAAGGTTGTTGGATTGGAGCTTCGCCAGAGCTTTTATTAAAAGAAAATAATCAATTTATACAAACTGTTTCTTTGGCTGGAACAAAAGCAAAAGAAGATGAATGGACGGAGAAAGAATATCACGAACAACAAGTAGTAACTGATTATATTTCGTCAACTTTAGAACCTTATACTTCTTACATTGATGTAGACGGACCATTTTCGGTAAATGCAGGATTTTTTGAACATTTGAAATCATTTATTTCAGCTCAATTAAAAGACAAATCTCAGCTGTATGACTTGTTGAAAGCTTTGCATCCAACGCCTGCTGTAGGAGGAATGCCAAAGGATCTGTCAAAAGATTTTATTCTCGAAAACGAAGGTTATAATCGTACTTTTTATGCAGGTTTTATGGGCTTTCAAAATAAAACAGAATCGGAGTATTTTGTTAATCTTAGATGTGCAAAAATCTATTCTAATAAAGTAAATTTATATGTAGGAGGAGGTATTATGCCCGATTCTATTCCTGAAAATGAATGGCGAGAAACAGAACTGAAATCAAAAACAATAGGTGAGTTGTTGGTGAAAACAGAGAATTAAATCAACTCAGGACGTTTAGATTTTGGTAAAGTTAAGATGACTAAATTATAAGAATCTTTTATCCATTCTTTGATTTGAATGTCTTTCACGTCTTGATGAATTTTAACGGTATTCCAATGCTTTTTGTTCATGTGATAACCAGGAATTACAGCTTCGAAAGTTGCGCGTAATTCAATTGCATTATCTGGATCACATTTGATATTTACAGAATCAAAATCGTCAATATCACAAAGGCAAAACATTTTTCCAGCGATATAAAAGACCAAAGTAGATTGATCAAAAGGAAATTTTTCTTCGACCAATGGAAGTCCTAAACAAAACTCTCTTAACTCTTCTATATGCATAAAGATATTTTTAGTGAAGATACAAATAAAACGAAAACGACCTTAATTACAAGGTCGTTTTCTATTAAATGTGGAATGTATGCAATTAATTTACATCCCACCAAACACGCGTATTTATGTTATCTGGTCCCATTTGTTGAAGTGCGTTCTGATAGCCTTCTGGGTTATAATTTCTAACACTTGTTGGATAAAGCATACGACGAGGCATTTTTTTATCATTCAACATAGTAGAAGTTGTCGGCAATTTTGGAAAACCAGTTCTTTTATATTCAAACCATTGTTGGTAATCTGTAAAGAATAAAGCAAAATATTTTTGATCGATGATACGTTCTAATGTATTGTTGTATTTAATTTTTTCTTGTGCCATAAATTCAGCAGTAGGCTCGATATTCGCCCATAATTGTACAGCAGCTTTTACAGCTTTATCATAATGAGTTTTTGCATCACCACCTAAACCTTTTTGAGCCATTTCAGCTTTTATAAACTCAACTTCAGCATAAGTCATTAATGGAATTTTCATCGGAGCGACAACAATTGCATTATTTGGAGAAGATGGTGTAAAATTATAATCAGAACTATTTCCTTCGTAAGCAGCAGGGATACCTTTGTATCCTAAAGAACCATTTTTATCTGAAGCTTTATTAACTAAAATTGGTAAACGAGGATCGTTGGTTTCGTTCATTTTATCAATAAAAAAAGTTGTGAATGTTCTACTATCTCTATAATCTTGCGCTCTTGGCCAAGGAGAAAAACTTGGTGCTAATCCAGAAATTTGTAAAATAGCAGATTCTGATTCACTTTCGAAAATAGGATAAGTTGTCGGATTATCAATTATTTTTTTAAGTTCTGTTAAGGCAGATGCATCACGATTCGAAATTCTTAATAATAATCTCATTTTAAGAGAATTTGTGAATTTTTTCCAACGTGTTATATTGATGTTTTTTTCACTACTTGGGAATAAAATATCGGTACCATATTTTAGACCTAAATTAGTTACATATAATTGATTTGCTTTCTCTAAATCATTTAATAATTGCTTATAAATATCTTCTTGTTTGTCAAACTTAGGTTTTGTAATACCTTCTTCGGCTTTGGCTGCTTGAGAAAAAGGAACATCGCCAAACATATCGGTTAAATTAGAAATAACTAAAGAACGAAGCGTTAATGCAATTGCTTGATAATTTACATCTCCTTCTTTTTGCGAAACTTTTAGCATTTCCTCCAAATTAACAAGATTTGTGTAGGCATTATTCCAAGTAGAGTTTCCTGTTCCTGTTGTTACATCATATCTATGAAGCCCCATAGCATTGCTTGGAAAAGGGATGTGTACTTGCATTAATTGTGCTGTGATATCATAGTTTTTTAGAACATTGTTTTCAGCTAAATTATATAATACAGGATTTAAAACGGAACCTGAATTAATTTCTGTGATTAAGTTTGGATCTTCATTTGCTTTCTCAAAATCGTTTGTACAAGAGAAAACAGTTGAAATTATAGTGAAGGCAAAAAATAGTTGAATTGAAATCTTTTTCATTTTAATAAATTGAATGTTGTAAATTATAATGAAGCTTTTAAGGTTACTCCATACGTTGCTGTTGACGGCATTTGTCCCATTTCAACTCCAGGTACATAAGTATTTCCATTTAATGATGCTGTTTCTGGATCGTATAAAGGAAAATCACTAATCGTGAATAAATCGCGTCCGTAAACTGTTAATGACAATGCTTGTAAACCTGTTTTTGATAATAATCTTTTAGGAAAATCAAATGTTAAACTCACATCTCTTAATTTTAAATATGAAGCTTCGAATGAGTTAGATTCTACATTTGCACGACGATTATATTCTGCATAATAAGTTGCCACATCAGCTTTTGTTGTATTTGGAGAATAAGTTCCGTCAGAGTTTAAAACAACACCGTCACCAATAATAAAACCATCTTCGCGACCTGGTAAAGAATCTGCCAATTTTCCTTGCTCCATCATTTTGTGATAAGTTTGTGAATAGACAATTCCACCATATTGTCCGTCTAATGTAAAACTGAAACGCAATGTTTTGTATTTGAATTCATTTGTGAAACCTGCTCTCCATTTTGGAGTTGCGTCTCCAACATATTCTATTAATCCATTTTTAATAGGAACACCAGTTTTTTTGTCATAAATGATTTGTCCTGCTTCGTTTCTAACAAATTTTTCTCCATATAAAGCAGTTGAAGATCCACCGATTTTTGCAATTTGATAAACAGTTCCAGATTGACCAAGAATCATTTGATCATCTTCAATTCCATCGACCAAAGATTTTACTTTATTTTCATTTTTTGTCCAAGTTCCAGACATTTTCCAACTAAAATTATTATTTTTTATAGCTGTATATGAAGCGGCTATTTCGATTCCTCGGTTTTCTATTTCACCACCATTAACAACTCTCTTCGAGTATCCAGTTGTTATATCATTTGGCAATTCTATAATTTGATTTTCTGTACTTTGTTGATAAATAGTGAAATCTAAGCTTAGTCTTTTCTTGAATAATAAAGCTTCAAAACCAGTTTCCCAAGCTGTGGTTAATTCTGGTTTTATATCTGGGTTAAATAATCTGTTTTGTACAACTGCAGATCCAGCAAAATCACTCTGATCATAATATCTATTTGTCCAACCAGGAGTTCCTCCATTACCTACTTTTGCAAATGATAAACGATATTTTAAATAATTAATAGGTCCTTTTATTTTGAATAAATCAGATAATATGAAACTTGATGAAACAGAAGGATAGAAGAATGAACTGTATTTTAATGCAACAGAAGAGTTCCAATCATTACGACCTGTTATATCAACGAAAATCATATCTTTCCATCCAAAAGAAGCCATTCCGTATAATGAATTTTCTTTTAAATTAGAATCAGAAGTTCTAGCAAAAGGAGAAGTTAGTCCGTTCGCAAGTTTATAAACACCAGGAGAAGCTAGTCCATCTACCCAAGCGGTTAGATTTTTATATTCATAATTTTTTCTATTACCTCCTACATTGGCTGTAAATCCAAAATCGCCCCATTTATCTGTATAGGTCATTAAGAAATCGATATTTGTTTCTGTCTTAGAAACATCTTGTCTTTTATAATAACCTTTTGGCGTCCGATTCATATCAAATGGACGTTTTTGTTCGCGTAATTGTGTATAGGTATTAATTGCAGGACGAAGCATTAAACTTAGTTTGTTACTTAATTTAAAATCGGCTTTAATATTACCAATCAATTGATTACTTCTTAATGGATTAACAGCTTCGTAAGCAATAGCATAAGGATTATCCATGTAAGAACTATAAGGACGAATCATTTTTACACCATCGTAATTTTTTTGCCAAATTGGTTTGTACCAATTTAAATCTACGTTTGGATTTTGGAAGATCATAAAATAAGCAATAGATCCATTATTGTAACCAGTTCCTGGTAAATTATCACTTGTTTTGCGAGTATAGTTTAAAGCCGTCGAAACTTTGATACGATCACTTACTTGATAGTTTCCATTAATAGCTGCAGTATAATTTTCGTAGCCAGTATTTGGCATAATCCAGCTATTTTTCTGATGTCCAATAGAAGCTCTCATACTTCCTTTGTTATTTCCACCAGAAAGTGTAACTGCATTACTGAAAGTAAAACCTGTTTGCCAAAACCCTTTTCTATTATCTTTATAGGCACGCCATAAAGTTCTTTCAGTTCCTTGTTTTTCTAAAGTTGGATCATATTGGAAAAATGATTGCCCATCGAATTTTGGTCCGAATGCAGAAGAAGTACTTCCTGTGTTTGGACCATCTGCTGAGGCTTGATACGAGTAATAAGGATTCCCGTTTTTATCGAAACTTTTTCCAGTTCCTTGACCATATTCATATTGAAAATCTGGCCAATTGTTAATAACGTCAATAGCTACAGTTGATTTATATTCTAAACCTAATTGTTTACCTTTTTTACCTGATTTTGTAGTGATAATTAAAGCCCCATTTGCAGCTTTATTTCCATAAAGCGCCGCTGCTGAAGGTCCTTTTAAAACGGTTACACTTTCGATATCTGCTTGATTAATATCAGAAATACCATTACCAAAATCGATAGGAGAATCATCGCCCATATAAGCAGTATTGTTTCCAGAAGAAGTCATTTCTGTACTCATTGGAACACCATCAATGACAATTAAAGCATAATTTTTTGATTGATCTATTGAATTTGCTCCGCGTAAAATAATTTGTTGAGAATTGATTGGTCCATTTCCTCCAGAAATAATATTAAGACCTGCTACTTTTCCTTTTAATCCTGAAGACCAGTTATTCGCTTCTGCTGTAGCAAGTTCTTCTGAACCTATATTTTGTTGTGCAAATCCTAATTTTTTCTACTCTCGCTTTATCCCTAAAGCAGTGACAATTACCTCATTCAGTTGGTTAGATTCTTCTTGTAAAGTAATTCTTATCTGAGAAATATCTTTCGGTGTGTATTCAATAAATTTGTGTTGAGATGAATTTACCAATAATGTAGGATGAGCAACATTTACTGAAACAAATTCGAAAAAACCATCTCCATCTGTAAATGTTTTAAAAGATGTTCCCTTGATGATAATTTCAACATCTGCAACTCCGAATCCATTTTGATCAACGATTTGACCTTTGATTGGATTCTGATCTTGAGAAATTGAATGATAATAATTTGTATGAATGTAAGTTTTAGCATTGGCGTGTAAACTTAAAAATCCACCAAGTAGAAGTAGTGGTAATTTTAATTGTTTCATAGCTGTAAATGTGAAATGTTTATGTGTTAAAAATTTTAACAAAACTAAATCTTCCGTTTGTGAAGTTGTTTAACTTAGGATTAAGAGATTTTTAAGTAAACATTACTGAAATAAAGGTCTTGATATTAATTTTACATTTGAGTAAAGGTTTATTGACTTTTATTTAACATGGATAAATTGTAAAATATTTTATTAAAAAAAGCCACTTCTTTTGAAGTGGCTCATTGACGTGAATAAAATGCTTTTATTTGATAACTTCGAAAGAAGATTTTTCTGTAAAAGTGTTTCCGTACAAATCGGTTGCGCGAACTTCAATTGGATAAGTTCCAACTTTTAGTTTATTCGGTAAACGAACTGACCAAATATGTTTCGAAATTTCTGGAGCAGAAGGTCTGTTACCAATATTTGTAATTTCTGCATTATCAATTTTCATGATGGTTTCCATATAATTGTAATCAACTGTTGGATCCCAATTCATCTCTTTCCATTCACCATTATTTACACGATATTCAACTTTATTTGATTCATGTCCCATAAAGAAATTAGCATATAAAAAAGCACGATTGCGTTTACCTTCTTTTACTTTTTTTGTGTGGTACAGGTCGATTTGTTTTTCTTTTGGTGAATTTGCAACTTTATAATCAAATTTATATTGATTACCATCTACATGTAAAAAAGCATAACCTTTTGGTGTACCATCACGCATCGTAGAGGCCGGAACTCCTTTTGCATCTTTCGGTCCCGAATACCAATCACCAGAAGTTGTTCCAACATTGTACTCGTGATGAGGTTTTTGTTGTTGCCAACCATCTTGATTTGCATAAAAAATCTGTTCTTGGAAATGTGTATGAGCAGACATTGAAATTGTATTTGGGTAATCTTTTAACAATTCGAATAATTGATTTCTATCTTCTGGACGTGTGTCACGCAACGGAATATGAAATGCTAAAACAATTAAATGATCTTTTGGAACAAATTTTAAATCATTTTTGATAAACTCTAATTGATCAGGACGGAAACCTCCCCAATATCCTTTTCCATCACGAGGATCTGGATATAAAATATCATCTAAAACAATAAAATGTGCTTTACCGATATTATATGAATAATTATTTGGACCGAAATTTTTCTCGAACGTTTCATCCGAATATTGATCTTCTTTTGCATCATAATTCATATCGTGATTTCCCATAACATTGTACCAAGGTAAACCAACTTTCGAAACAGCTTTTATATAAGATGGATGCAAATTCAAATCATCACCAACCAAATCTCCTAAAGAAAGTCCGAATTCCATTCCTTTAATTCCTTTAACATCATCAATTACACCTTTAGAGAAATACTCGATTTCTTCTTCTGTATAAGTTTGAGGATCACCAAAAATTAAAGCCGAAAATTTTTCGTTTTCTTTTGTAGAAATTAAAGCAAAATCAATACTCTTTGGAGTATTTCCAGTAGGAGCAGAACCTGCATATTCTAATTTTGGAGAGCCATTAGGTTTGTTGATGTAGTAGAATTGTGGCTGATTGAATTCGTTTGTAGGAACTTTGTAATTTGTTGGTTTAATGACAAACAAAATAGTTTCGTTATCAATCTCGATTTGATATTCTCCTTTATCATTTGTCGAAACAACTTGTTTTCCGTTACTAATTTGCACGTTTGCCAAACGTTTTTCTGATTTATCGAATTTATTGTTTTGATTTTTATCTTCAAAAACAATTCCTTTAGCAAGTTGTTGAGCGTTGACAGAAGTATAAAAACTTCCAAATAATACCAGCGATAATACGATTTTTTTCATTGTGTGAATCTCTTGTTTTGTAGATGTTAAAATTCTATATTTTATGCGGTACTCGGATTAACACAACAATAAGTAAAGATTAAATTTAAGTAAATAAGAATAACATATTTTCAAATTTAATAATGGATGAATAATTGTCTTTGATTATTAAATATTCTAAATTTGTAACCGATTGCATTATGTTATGGAAGAGAAATTAAGCATGAGTTCACGACAAATTTTCATGCAAATTATAGGTTATGTAAGTTTTTCATTTATAGGTTATTTACTGATAGGTTTACCTTTGGCTATTCTACCTATTTTTATTACAAAAACATTAGGTTTTACTGAGCTTGTAGCGGGTATTGTAATTAGTTTGCAATATGTGACAACTTTTATATTGAGAGGTTATGCCGGAAAAATTGTAGACACAAAAGGTCCTAAACCAGCCGTTTTATTAAGTATGAGTTTGTTTATTTTAGCTGGAGTTTTATTATACTTTTGTTACTTTACAAGAAACAATCATTTTCTGTCATTAGCTATTCTTGTATTTGCGAGATTGGTTACTGGTGCAGCAGAAGGAATGGTAGGTGGAAGTCCAATAAACTGGGCAATTTTAAAAATTGGTCAAGAACATACAGCGAAAGCGATCTCTTATAATGGTGTTGCTAGTTACGGCGCATTGGCAATTGGAGCACCATTGGGGGTGATTTTGAATCAATATTTTGGACTTGGTTTTATTGGTTTGTTTAGTATTGTTTGTGCGATTATAGGTTATTTTTTAGCTAGAAATAAAGAGAATATATTAACTGCAGTTTCAAAAGTTCCGCAACCATTTATAAGTGTATTGAAAACAGTTGCTCCTTTTGGAATTTGTTTAGCACTTGCAGGTCTTGGATTTGGAGGAATTTCCAATTTTATAACACTTTACTACGACTTTTATAGTTGGTCGAATGCAGCTTTATGTTTAAGTGTTTTCAGTTTATTGTTTATTGCAGGACGATTATTTTTTAATAGTTCAATTAATACATTAGGAGGATTAAAAGTTGGAATTATTTGCATGATAGTCGAAACGATAGGTTTATTAATTCTTTTTAGTGCTCCGAATTCTTTTATCGCTCTTATTGGTGCAGGTATTACAGGAATTGGTTTTTCATTGGTTTTTCCTGCGATGGGAGTAGAGGCTGTTGCTTTGGTTTCAGATAATAGTAAAGGAGCTGCTTTAGCTGCGTATGGCTTGTTTATTGATATCTCATTGGGAATTACAGGTCCTCTAATTGGTGGTGTTATCAGTTTGTTTGGAATGTCAAACTTATTTGGTTTTTGTAGTTTGTTTGTGTTTATAGGATTATTGTATAGTTATTATTTACAAACAAAAAAAAATCGTTCAGAATTTAATAATTCCGAACGATAATATGAAAACATCTAATTTTAGATTCTTTTACGTAGTAAATTTTACCTGTTCTAACATAATTTTTTAGCACTTGTTCTAACTCTTTTTCTAGTTTAGAATCAGGTCTAATTTTATGATTAAATCTAACATAAGAAATATCAAAAGCAGCACCAAAATTATGCGAACTATCGTTAGAAGATGCATTTTTATTAATTCCTCTCAAACGATTTTGATCATGTAGCGTTCGTGTCATCGATGTAACAACGAAAAAATTTTGACCTGTTGCTTTTACAAAATCACTTGCAATACTTGTCAAAATATCTCGACCTTTTGGAATAAGATACGAATGACTATGCGTTAAATCTCCAACTCGCCAACCATAACCACGTTGTTTTATTTTAACCAATTTACCTTGATTGATGTATTTGTTCAACTTTTTATCACCATCAATTAGCTCAAGTTTATGAGATTTTGCGGCATTCAAATGCTGAACATATTCTTTAGAAGGCTCTATAACAACTCGCGATTGAGCGTAACCGAATAAAGAAGAGCAAATAAAAAAAGTTGTTAAAAATTGTTTCATGATTCAATTCTCTTCTGCAAAAATAGAAAAGAACTTTTATATATTACATTGTTGTTGATTTAAATTGATCGGGATTACGAACCGTTACATGAAAACAGTGTTGTCTATATTCTTTGATATAGTAAATTTTACCGTCTTCTTGCAATTGTTTTAAAATCGCTTCTAAATTATCACGATGAGTTTTGCTATACGTATATTTATTATTGAATTTTGTATACGACAAATCAAAAGAAGCACCATAGTTATGAGAACTTTCGCCTTTTGCTGCATTGCTATTTACTCGTCTTAAACTTGCTTGACTTTCTTCAGAACGGGTAAGCGAAGTTACAGTAATTGTAGCATTGTTTTCGTCCAGAAATTTTGAAGCAATTCGTTCCAACACAGTTTTTGCTCTGTTATTTAAGAATGCTTTACTGTGTGTTAATTTCTCAATTGTGTACCCATTTCCTTCTTCAGGAATTGCAACTAATTTTTTTGTAGCAACTAAACCTTCAATATCATCAAAACTCTTCACGATTGGAATGTTGAATGATTCTGCTGCCATTAAATGATCGTCATAAGTTACTTTTTTTGTAGAGATAGAAGTGGATGAAGAGGCAGAATTTTCTGCTAAAATGTAACTTTCTTGACTTTGAGCTGAAATAAATATTCCGCTAAAAAGACAAGAAAGGGCAATTAATTTTTTCATGTTTTAAATTATTACGCGACAAAATTAGAAGTTACAATTTAATAAAGACTTGTTAAAAATTATAATATTTAGGTAAACTTTTTTTAAAATTTTCTTAAATCTGTTCTCAAAATAGCATTGCTAGATAGATTGATAGAAATTTAAATTTCATCACATTTGAAACATAAAATATTCTTAAATATAAATTCTAATAGATTAAATCCTACTAAATTCGCTATTTTTGTAATTATTATTCATTTTTATTTTTAGACCTATTTATAAAATGGCAAAAGTTAAAGTTGGAATGGTACAAATGACTTGTACTAATAACAAACAAGAAAATTTAAACAAAGCAATAGAGCAAGTAAAAGTAGCAGCTGCAAAAGGCGCTCAAATTGTGTGTTTGCAAGAATTGTTTACCTCATTATATTTCTGTGACGTAGAAGATTACGATAATTTCGACTTAGCAGAAGCAATTCCTGGACCATCAACAGATGCGTTATCAGTTGTAGCTAAAGAATTGGGAGTGGTAATTATCGCTTCATTATTCGAAAAACGTGCGCAAGGTTTATATCACAATACAACCGCTATTTTAGATGCTGATGGACAATATTTAGGAAAATATCGCAAAATGCATATCCCAGATGATCCTGCGTTTTATGAAAAATTCTATTTTACTCCAGGTGATTTAGGTTACAAAGTTTTTGATACTAAATTTGGAAAAATTGGAGTGTTAATTTGTTGGGATCAGTGGTATCCAGAAGCTTCTCGTATAACAGCATTGATGGGAGCAGAAATTTTATTTTATCCTACTGCGATTGGTTGGGATACGACGCAAGACGAAGAAACAAATCAAGATCAATACAATGCTTGGCAAACAATTCAGCGTTCACATGCGGTTGCGAATGGAGTTCCGGTTATTTCTGTAAATCGTGTTGGTTTTGAGCAAGATGGAGCAATGAAGTTCTGGGGAGGCTCTTTTGCGACAAATGCGCAGGGAAAATTGTTGTACTTAGCAACGCATGATAAAGAGGAAACAGAAGTGGTTGAATTGGATTTGAACGAATCTGATTTCTTCCGTAAACACTGGCCTTTCTTAAGAGATCGCCGCATCGATTCTTATCAACCAATTACAAAACGTTTTATAGACGAGGATTAATGAAGAAATTATTTTCACTTATAGCATTGATAGGAAGTTTTGCATTTGGTCAAATAAAACCAATTCAGATTGATCCGATTAATAACAATTTATTTGTTTATCAAACATTCAATTCGTTTAATGGAGTTGAGTATAATGCAAATGGAATGTATTTGGTAACGAATAAAGGAATCGTTTTGTTTGATGTTCCTTGGCAGAAATCGCAATATCAAGAATTAAATGATATGTTGCAAGAAAAGTATAATTTGCCAGTTATCGCTGTGTTTGCAACACATTCGCATGATGATAGAGCAGGAGATTTAAGTTTTTATAATGATTTGAATATTCCTACTTATGCAACTTCTTTAACCAATTCTAAATTAAAAAAAGAAGGAAAAGCGACTTCGAAATTTGAGATTGAATTAGGAAAAACATACAAATTTGGTAATGAAAAATTTGTTGTTGAATATTTTGGTGAAGGACATACTTCTGATAATGTTGTGGTTTGGTTTCCAAAATATAAAGTGCTGAATGGAGGTTGTTTGATAAAAGGTGCTGACGCTGTAAATTTAGGTTACACAGGTGAAGCAAATGTTACTGAATGGCCAAAAACAGTACAGAAATTAGTTACAAAACATCCAAAAATTAAACAAGTTATTCCAGGTCATGATAATTGGAAAGTTACTGGACATATCGAAAATACGTTTAAACTTTTAGAAAAGAAATAAAATTGAACACTATAGATACATCAAAATTCCCAAAAGATTTAGGATATAGATTTCCTGCCGAATGGGAAGAACACGAAGCAACATGGTTGTCTTGGCCGCACAAAGAAGAATCTTGGCCAGATCGTATTCAGTTAATTTATCCAGCTTATGCTGAATTTATTGCTGAATTATCGAAAGGTGAAAAGGTTCGTATTAATGTGAAAGATGAAGAAATGAAAGTGTTTGCGTTGTCTTTTATCGATAAAACGGATGCAGATTTGTCACAAGTTGAGTTTTATTTTAATGAAACAAATGATGCATGGTGTCGCGATCATGGTCCTGCATTTTTATTGAATAAAAACAATCCTGATAACCCAAAAGTTATTGTTGATTGGGGATTCAATGCGTGGGGAGGAAAATATCCACCTTTTGAAAATGACGATGTTGTGCCAACAAGAATTGGTGCAGAATTTAATCTTCCTGTTTTTCATCCTGGAATTATTATGGAAGGAGGTTCGGTCGAATTTAATGGAAAAGATACGTTGATGACATCAAAATCTTGTTTACTGAATGAAAATCGTAATCCAGATTATTCACAAGAACAAATAGAAGAATTTTTAAGAAATTATTACGGCGTTTCGCAAATTCTTTGGGTAGAAGACGGAATTGTTGGTGATGATACGGATGGACACATTGATGATACAATTCGTTTTGTAAATGAAGATACAGTTTTGACAGTTGTTGAAACAGATGAATCGGATGATAATTACGAATTGTTACAAGTGAATCTTCGACAATTACAAGAAATGAAATTGGAAGATGAACGTCCATTAAACATTATCGAATTGCCAATGCCGGATGCAGTTTATTGCGAAGGTGAGCGTTTACCTGCTTCTTATGCAAATTTTTATATTGCGAATAAATCTGTCATTGTACCAACTTATCGTTGTGCAAAAGATGCGATTGCTTTGGATATTATTCAGAAATGTTTCCCCGATCGTAAAGTTGTAGGAATTGATTCTACAGATATTATTTGGGGACTAGGATCTTTCCATTGTTTGAGTCAACAAGAACCTAAGATTTAGTTTTTTTTAATATAAAACAACAAAAAAGCTGAGCAACCTGCTCAGCTTTTTTAATTTGGTTTAGATAAGTAATATCGGTTTAGGTTGTTTTGATAAACTGGTTAGATTATCAAAATAGCTTTTTAGTTTGGTTGTTGGTTAGTAATCTTAAAAGTGTTACAAACGATGTTGTTTGTTGGTACAAATGTCTTGAATAAATACTAAACTAAAAAATGTAGACTATCATCAAAGTGTCTACAGGTAGTAAAAAATAAATCTAAGTAGTAAACAAAATGTATTGATTTAAAATATTGTTAATTTATTTGAAAACAATATTTTAAATTTTATTATTTCGGAATTTATAAAATTGTTTAAAGAATTTATATAATTTCTCTAAAAGGAATTTCGAGTTGAGTTCCGAATTTTTTTTGATTATTGGATAAATTAGAAATAGATACACCTAATAGTCGAACTGGTTTTTCTGAAGAGTAACCTTCAGTTAATAAATCATAACAAATTTGATCAAAAAGGTCTCTATTTTTAATTGGAAATGAAGCTGATTTACTTTTTGTAGTAACCGAAAAATCATTGTGTTTTATTTTTACAGTTATTGTTCTTCCATAAATTGATGTTTTTAAGGAAAAGTTCCAAACATCTTCCATTAGTGGAAATAAAGCGATTTGCATTTCTTCTAATGTTTCTAAATCTTTGCTAAAAGTTGTTTCTGAACCAGATGATTTTCGCAATCGAGTTGGATTGACTTCTCTAAAATCTAATCCTCTTACAATATTGTAATAGTATTTACCAGATTTTCCGAATTCGCGTAAGAGTTTTTCTAATTCTAGGTTCTTCAAGTCTAAACCTGTATGAATGCCCATCATTTGCATACGTTCGGCAGTTACTTTTCCAATTCCATGAAATTTTTTGATTGGTAATTGATCAATAAAACTTTCAGACATTTTAGGTGTAATCACATAAAGTCCATCAGGTTTGTTATAGTCCGAAGCAATTTTAGCTAAAAATTTATTGAACGAAACACCTGCTGAAGCAGTCAAATTTGTTCGTTCTTTTATTTTTTGTTTGATTTCGTTTGCTATATCAGTTGCAATTTCGATGTTTTTATGGTTAATTGTTACATCCAAAAAAGCTTCATCCAAAGATAAAGGTTCAACCAAATCAGTATATTCAAGAAATATTTCACGAATTTGATTCGAAACTTCTTTATAAACTTGAAATCGAGGTTTTACAAATATCAAATGTGGACATTTACGTTTTGCAACAACAGAAGACATTGCAGATCCGACGCCATATTTTCTAGCTTCGTAACTAGCGGTAGCAATCACACCACGTTCTTCATTTCCGCCAACAGCAATACATTTCCCTCTTAATTCGGGGAAATCTCGTTGTTCAACAGAAGCATAAAAAGCGTCCATATCGATGTGAATAATCTTACGCTGCATCTTGCAAAATTACTCGCTTTATTTTAAATGATACTCTTGAATAAAGTTTTTTAAGTTTTTCTTATCGGCAACAATTGTCAAATAATCGCCCAATTCAATGGGTACATTTCGATCAGGATTGTGAATCATTTTTCCATTGCGCTCTATCGAAACCACAATTCCTTTTGCCGTATCTTTTACCCAACCAATTGATTTATGTTCCAAAACACAAAAATCATTCGGAATAACTACTTTATCTAACGTAAAATTATCTGTATTTTTAAGATCTGTATTTTCTGGAGGAGTTTCGCCAATAATTTGCAAATATTTCTCAAATCGTTGAATATGTTCATCCGTTCCAATGATTCCAATTTTATCGAAAGGATATAAAACTGATTCAGAATTTGGAGTCTGAATGATTCGATCACCACGTTTGATATAGGCAATATTGATCTGAAATTTTGTTCGCCAATCCAATTCACCCAAAGGAACACCTATAAAATTCGCATTTTGTGGAACAATCATATCGGAAATATGAGTGTTATCCCAAGTATATTGAAATTTATCTTGTTTCTTTTTCTCTTCAATTTTTTTAGTCAAAATTTCACGTTCATTTAAGTTATAAATGAATTTTGTTTGAATATAATTGTAAAACTGATTGAAATATTTTGAAAGAAAATACATTGTAATCAATAATCCAATAACTAAAACAATTGAGGCAATTGTGCTTGAAAAAAATTGATTATAAATAAAAATTACAGTAAATACAACTATAGTTAAACGTATGGAGATAATTGCAATAATTGGTGCGCGATTATAATTAGATTCATCCCAAAACTATCCAATAATTTCTCTTTTTGGTCGATTTCCAATAATTGCCCAAATAAATGGAATACACAATACAAATGTCAATGTAAGGCTAACCAAACTTGCGCCAAAATAGGTAAACCAATCGGTTAATAAGAATAAAACGTAGCTTTTGATAATCAATGTGATTGCGATAATGATTATTCCATTGATAAAAATTGTAGAAACTGTTTGTTTGATGATTTTATTCCATTTATTTTCGTTTTGAATGTGTTGTGTATCAGATGAATAATTTTCAACACCTTGAATAAATTTTTGTGGAAGAACTTTTTCCAATAAAGTATAAACTTTGTCAGATGATTTTATTAAATAAGGTGTAGTAAATGTTGTAATTGCCGAAACACCGACTGCAACAGGAAATAAGAAGTCGCTTGTTACGCCAAGAGAAAGTCCCAAACCAGCAACGATGAAAGCAAATTCACCAATTTGTGCCATACTCATTCCTACTTGTACGGACTGTTTTAGCGGTTGTCCTGAAATTATAGCACCTAAAGTGGTAAAAATTAACTTTCCAAAAATCGTCAGCAATGTTACAATTAAAATTGCCCATTTGTGTTCGTACATTGAAACAGGATCAATCATCATTCCAATAGAAATAAAGAAGATTGTAGCAAATAAATTTTTTACAGATTGAAAATTATGTTCGATTTTTTCTGCATAAACAGTTTCAGCTAGAATAGACCCCATTACAAATGCACCCAATTCTATAGAAAAACCAGCACTATCCGCTATATAAACCATTCCAAGACATAATCCAATTGAGATAATTAGTAAAGTTTCATCATCTAAATAATTTTTGATAGAACGTAAAAAAGTTGGAATAATAAAGATTCCTCCAATAAACCAAACCGCTAAAAAGAAACCTAATTTAACGAAAGAATTAATCATTTCTGCTCCGTTAAAATGCTGGCTAACAGCCATTGTAGAAAGCATAACCATCAATAAAATGACCACAATATCTTCTACAATTAAAATTCCGAAAACGACATTCGCGAATTTCTTTCGTTTCAATCCTAATTCATCAAATGCTCTAATAATAATGGTTGTAGAGGAACTTGCTAATAAACCGCCGAGGAAAATACTATCCATTGTCGACCAATTCATAAATCGACCAACAAAATAACCAACGGTTACAATACAAATGATTTCGACAATCGCAGTGATGGAGGCAGAACCACCAACATTGAGTAATTTTTTGAAACTAAATTCGAGACCAAGACTAAAAAGCAAAAATATAACACCAATCTTCGCCCAAATCTCCACATTATGTTCTTCTGCAACGGACGGAATATATTCGAAATGCGGTCCAACCAAAAAACCAGCAATAATATAACCTAAAACAAGAGGTTGGTTGATGCGTTTGAAAATAAGCGTCGTCACAGCGCCTACACATAGAATTAATCCAAGATCGGTAATGAGTTTTGGCAAGTGTTCTTCCATAAATTGCGTTTAATCTCCACTAATTTAAGAATTTTTTAAAAGATAATTAATTGTTCAACTATTGATTAACTTTATATCATTATCAATTTTGTTTGAGAATAAAAAAAAACTCACTAATTCTAATGAACTAATGAGTTTGTATTTTATTATCGAAACGATATTTTACAAAGTAATTTTTGCTAAATAAGAATCTCCTTCGGTTTTTATTTTTGTACATTTTAGTTGATGATATTCGCACGCATTTTTTAACGTGTCAAAATCCAAATACAACCATTGAATAGGTTCTTCTTGCTCGCCTTTATAATGAACCGTAAAATCTAATTCACCATAGTAATTTCCATTACTCGGAATCCATTTTCCACCATCTTCGTCTTCATCAAACATATAAATAATGTCGGTTCCATCAATCAAAACTTGACCATTCTCGGTTAATAAATTTTTGATTTTATCCAAGAAAACATTAATTAAAACTAAATTCTGAAAAATTCCAGTTCCGTTCATCAAAAATAGAATCGTATCAAATTTCTCAGCTTCATTGATTTCAAGGAAATTCTGAACTTTTGCATTGTTGATTCCTCTCAACAAACAAGCTTCAATCGCTTTTGGAGAAATATCAATCGCTAAAACATCTGAACTTTTTTCTTGCAAATAAAGTGAATGAGAACCTGCTCCACAACCAACATCCAATATTTTTCCTTTTGACAAATCAAGTGCTTTTTGCTCTAGAGGAGGCATGTCATCATACTCTCGAAAAAGATAATCAATTGGCATCACATCCAACTCTGAAATTGATGTTTCGGTATAGAGATCTTCGGGCGAATGATTGGTTTGATAATCTAAAATTGCCTGTCCGAAAAGGTCTTTCATGTTATTTTTATTTTTATTTTCTGATTAATACAGAAACTTTTATTTATTATTTTTTGCTAAAATTGCCTCAACAATTTGCTGTGCATGTACGCGCGAATTTTCAATAAACCAAATATTTGTCAACATACCACCACAAACAACGCCTGCCAAATATAAACCATCCACATTTGTTTCCATTGTTTCGGGATTATAAGTTGGCGTTTTCAATTCATCATCACTGAAAGTTATTCCACAGTTCTCCAAAAAATTGAAATTTGGATGATAACCAGTTAAAGCTAAAACGGTATCATTTTCAATTGAAATATCACCTTCTGGTGTTTTGATATGAACTTGATTTTCGTCAATAGAAGTAATATTCGAGTTGAAATAAGCTTTGATACTTCCTTCTGCAATTCGATTTTCGATATCAGGACGAACCCAATATTTTAGTCGATGCGTAAAACCTTCGCCACGAATCACCATTGTTACATTGGCACCTTTTCGATAACATTCTAAAGCTGCATCAACAGAAGAATTATTCGCTCCAACAACCACTACGTTCTGAAAAGAATAAGGGTGAGCTTCCTTGTAATAATGATGAACTTTTGGCAAATTTTCACCTTCAATATTCATTAAGTTTGGAATGTCATAAAAACCAGTTGCAAGGACTATATTGTTAGTTGAATAGTTATTTTTTGATGTTTTAACTTCGAAATGATTTGTTTCAACTTTATTAATCGTTTCAACTTCTTCGTATAGATTTAGATTGAATTTGAAATATTTATGAATGTTTCGATAATATTCTAACGCCTCTTGTCGACCAGGTTTTGGCGCAATACAATTGAACGGAATTTCTCCAATTTCTAATCGTTCGGCAGTCGAAAAAAATGTCATATACAAAGGATAGTTGTACAAACTATTTGTTAAAGCACCTTTTTCAATAATTAAATAAGAAAGATTGTTTCTTTTCGCTTCTATTGCACAAGCCAAACCAATTGGCCCAGCACCTACAATTATCAAATCATATTGTTCTTTCATCAAGCAAATTTACGGATAATCAGTTCGGTAATCTTTATGATTTTCACCAATTTTTATAAAAATAATGTTTAACTATTTGGATTAACGAAATATATTAATAATTTTGTTTGACAATTTTGTCAAAATAAAAAAGCCGCACAGATATGAAAGACGATACAGAAGAATTGATCAAAGAAACAGCGAAAAGAATGTTTTTTGGTGAAGGTAGATTTCATGCAACAACGCAAGAAATAGCTGATGAAGCGAAAGTGAATAGAACGTTGATTAATTATTATTTCAGATCGCGAAACAATTTAATTAGTATTATTTACGAAGAAGCTACGCGAGTAAGTAATGAAAAATCGCGTGCTATTTTTGATAGAAATCGTGATATCAAAGAAATGATTGGCGAATTTATAGAGGATTCTATTGCAACATCAATCAAGTATCCATATTTGAAAACTTACATCGTTACCGAAATGAATAAAAATAATACAATGTGTTCTAAGTTAATGAAAGATGATTTAGATGTAGTTGTAAATGTTTTTTACGAAAGATTAGAGGAAGAAATGGAAAAAGGAACGATTAAAAAGATGGAGCCACTTCAGTTTTTGTTAAACATGATTTCATTGGTTAATTATCCATTTACAATTCGTCCGCTACTTCAATTGGATTTGAAATTGAGCGACGAAGATTTCAAACGTATTCTTTCTGATCGAAAAGAAATTATTCTCAATACACTTTTTAATAATTAATATATAAATGAAAAGGTTAAAACAATTACTTTCTATAGCGATTGTAGCGTTGATGAGTTCTGCAAATGCGCAAGAAATTATTGCACTTAAAGATGCAGTAAATTTTGCGTTAGAAAACAAAGCAGATGCAAAACGCGCAGATTTGGCAATCAAAAAAGCCGAATACAAAATTGATGAAGCCAGAGCAGGAGCTTTGCCTCAAGTAAATGCCAATGCAGGTTTGCAATATAATCCAATTGTACAAGAAATGGCTTTGACGATGGGAGGACAAACAACTGTGATTAAAATGGGACAACCATGGTATTCGAGTTTGGGAGTTACGGTTAATCAAAATATTTTTGATCAGCGTGTTTTTACAGGACTTAAAGCAGCAAAATCTACACGTGAATTTTACCAAATTAATGCGGATTTAACAGATGAACAAATTATAGAGCGAGTAGCGAATGCGTATTATCAAGTTTTTATTCAAGAAGAGAAATTAAAAACAATTGATAAAAGTTACGAAAACACGAATAAAGTTCGCAATGTTATCAAAAGTTTAGTGGATAATGGATTGGCAAAGCCTATTGATTTAGACCGAATAGTTGTACAATTAAATAACATATCTTCATCTCGCCAACAATTGGTAAATGCAGTAGAAATTAACAAGAATGCATTGAAATTTTATATGGGTTATCCAATAGAACAGCCAATTACGTTGACAGAAGAAACAATCACACCGAATTTAGTTTTGTTAGAAGATCAAATAGATGTTGAAAATAGAACCGAATTTAAAGTTTTATCAAAACAAAAAGAATTGTTAGGTTTTGCTAAAGAAGCGGAGCGTGCAAATCTTTATCCAACTGTTGGTTTAGCTGGAAATTATGGATTGCAAGGTTTTGGTGAAAAATTTATTACTTCGAAAAGTTACATCTGGTCAGATTTGGCTTCGATTGGTTTGAGTGTTAAAGTTCCGATTTTTTCTGGTGGAGCTACAAAAGCAAAAATAAATCAAGCTGAAATTGATTTGTTGGATATCGAAGAACAAATGAATGACACAAAACTTGGTTTGAGTTTGGAATATCAAAATGCAAAAGCGCAAATAGAAAATGCGTTAAAAAGTGTCGATATTCAAGAAGAAAATGTATCGTTGGCAGAAAAAGTACTTGCAAATACACAAAATAATTACCAACAAGGTTTAGCTAATTTGACAGAAATTTTAGACGCTGAAAATGCGTTGACAGATGCTAGAAATAATTACTCAAATGCTTTGTTAGAATATAAAATTGCCGAAATCGCATTAATCAAAGCAAAAGGAGATTTAAAAATATTAATTCAATAATAGAACCGATTTATGAAATCAGTAAAAACTTTACTTTATATATTAATTGCTGCTGGCTTGATTGGTGGAGCAGTTTACATCATCAAAAATAACAAAGCGAAGCAAGAAGAGGAAGTTGCGATTGTAAATGCTAGTAACGATGAGGTTGTGGTAAATACAATTAAAGCAAAATACGAAAGCTTAAATACAGATTATACGTCAAACGGAACGTTTGCGCCATTTCAGGAAATGAGTTTTCCTTCAGAAATTTCAGGAAGAATTGTTCGTGTATTGGTAGATGAAGGTAGTTATGTTTCTGTTGGACAAACATTGGCGACGATTAAAAAAGATGCAATTGAGGTTGATGTAACTCAAGCACAAAATAATCTTCAAAATGCAATTGTTGATAATCAACGTTACGAAAATGCGTATAAAACAGGCGGTGTAACAAAGCAACAATTGGATAATTCGCGTTTGCAATTAAAAAATGCAAGAGCAGCGGTTTCTGCGCAAAATTTACGTGTGCGTGATACGAATGTAAAAGCTACAATTTCTGGTGTAATCAACAAACGTTACATTGAGCCAGGATCTGTTGTAGCACCAGGTTCTCAAATGTTTGATATTGTTAATGTATCAAAATTAAAATTACAAGTTACAGTAACAGAAGCTGAGGTTGTCAATCTTAAAGTTGGTCAAACAATCAAAGTGTTGGCGAGTGTTTTTCCAGATCAAGAATTTGCAGGAAAAATTTCTTTTATCGCGCCTAAAGCAGATGCTTCATTAAATTTCCCTGTGGAAATTCAGGTTTCGAATAATTCAGGTTTAAAAGCTGGTATGTACGGAACGGCGGTTTTCTCGACAAAAGATGATGTAAATGCAGGGAAAAATGTATTGGTTGTTCCTGCGAATGCTTTTGTGAACGGAATTAGTTCTGGACAAGTTTTCGTGGTTGAAAATAATACAGCAAAATTAACGAAAGTTGTGATTGGGAAAACGGTTGGAACTGAAGTTGAAATTATCAGCGGATTAAAAGATGGAGCTGAAATCGTAACAAGTGGTCAGATTAATCTGAAAGATGGAACGAAAGTGAAAGTTGTAAAATAAGAGTAGTTTTTCCATGAAAATAGCAGAAATATCAATTAAACGTCCATCGATGATTATCGTGTTATTCACGATATTGATTTTAGGAGGATTGTTTAGTTATACGCAAATGGGATATGAATTAATCCCAAAATTCGAAACAAATGTTGTAACAATTTCAACAGTATATCCTGGAGCTTCTCCAAACGAAGTTGAAAATTCTGTTACCAAAAAGATTGAAGATGCTGTTGCAGCATTGGAAAATGTAAAAAAAGTTGAATCAAAATCATATGAAAGTTTATCTGTTGTATCTGTTACTTTAAATGCCGGAGCAGATGCAGATTTAGCTTTAAATGATGCTCAACGTAAAATAAATGCAATCGAGAAAGATTTACCAGATGATGTCGATCCTCCTTCGTTGACGAAATTCTCGTATAGTGATTTACCAATTATTACAGCTGGTGTAACGTCTGATAAGTTGACAGAAAAAGATTTGTATGATTTGTTAGATAAAAAAATAGAACCAGTTTTATCGCGTGTAAATGGTGTAGCACAAGTAAATTTGATTGGTGGGCAAGAACGTGAAATTCAAGTAAGTTTAGATCCTGTGAAATTGAAAGGTTACGGATTATCTGTGCCTCAAGTTCAACAAGCAATTTTGACATCGAATTTAGATTTCCCAACAGGAAGTGTAAAAACGCGTGAAAATTCGACAATTATTCGTCTTTCTGGAAAATATAAATCAGTTGATGAATTAAATAATTTGGTAATTTCTTCGAATAATGGAATTCAAGTTCGTTTATCGGAAGTTGCTTTTGTGCAAGATTCTCAGAAAGAAGTAGAAAAAATTGCACGTGTTAATCAAAGTTCAGCAATTGTTGTACAAATAGTAAAACAGTCTGATGCAAATGCTGTTGCAGTTTCTGAATTAATGCGAACAACAATAAAAAAAGTAGAAGAAGATTACAAAACAGAGGGATTAAAAATTCAAATAGTTAATGATACTTCAGATTTTACATTAGCTGCTGCTGATCACGTAATTTTTGATTTGGTTCTAGCTGTTGTTTTAGTTGCTGTAGTAATGTTATTGTTTTTGCACAGTATTCGTAATGCGTTTATTGTAATGGTATCTATTCCAGCATCATTAATAGCTACATTTATTGGGATGTATTTAATGGGATATACTCTAAACTTAATGTCGCTTCTTGGTTTGTCGTTAGTTGTTGGTATTCTAGTGGATGATGCAATTGTAGTTTTAGAAAATATTTATCGCCACATGGAGATGGGAAAATCTAAAATTAGAGCATCTTTTGATGGAGCTTCTGAAATTGGATTTACCGTAACTGCGATTACATTAGTAATTGTTGTGGTTTTCTTACCAATTGCAATGAGTACAGGTTTGGTTTCTAACATTATTTCTCAATTCTGTGTTACCGTAGTTATCGCAACCTTATTATCCTTATTGTCGTCGTTTACGATTGTACCTTGGTTGTCATCTCGTTTCGGAAAATTAGAACATATCACGGGGAAAAATATTTTCGAAAAATTTATTCTTTGGTTCGAAAAACAATTAATGAAATTTACCCACTTCATTTCTGATATGTTAGAATGGTGTTTAAAATCTACCGTTCGTAGAATTGGAGTTTTTATTGGGGTATTTATAGTTTTATTTGCAGTTATTGGAGTTTTAATGGGAGGAAAATATATCGGTGGTGAATTCTTACCTAATACAGATAAAGGTGAATTCCTAGTTCAAATAGAGTTACCAAAAGATGCAACAATAGAGGAATCAAATTTTATGACGCAAAAAGCAGAAAAGTTTTTACGTGATAAAAAAGAAGTTGTTGATATGATTACAACTGTTGGTCAAAGTTCCGAAGGATCTGGAGCAGCACAAGCAACAGCTTATAAAGCAGAAATAGACGTTATTTTAAATGATAAATCAGAGCGTGAAGACAATTCATTTATTTATGCGGCAAAAGTAAAACGCGAATTAGAAAAAGAATTAGTTGGTGCTAAGGTTAAAACTGTTCCAGTTGGTTTGATTGGAGCGCAACAAGCGCCAATAGCGTTGGTTGTGACAGGTCCAAATTTAGAAAGCGCCATGAAATTTGCTGAATTAGCAAAACACGAATTAGAACAAATTAAGGGTTCTTCGGAAGTGAAATTAACGACAGAAGCCGGAAATCCTGAAATTAATGTGCAAGTTGACCGTGATAAAATGTCTGCTTTAGGATTGAATTTACAAACAGTTGGTTTAACCATGCAAACTGCTTTCTCTGGAAATACAGATGGTAAATTTAGAGCGGGTGAATACGAATATGATATTAATATTCAGTACAATGATTTTAATCGTTCGAATATCGATGACGTTCGTAGTTTGATATTTGTGAATGATAAAGGACAACAAATTCGTTTGGATCAATTTGCAACGGTTACACAAAGTTCTGGACCAAGTTTCTTAGAGCGTCGTGATAAAACACCTTCTGTAACGGTTCAAGCGCAATCTGTTGGTCGTACAACGGGTGATATTGTAACTGACTTCAAGGAAAGTTTGAAGAAAATTGACAATAAGAAACCAACTGGTGTTTCTTATGTTTGGGGTGGAGATGAAGAAAATCAATCCGAAGGTTTTGGTACATTAGGTTATGCATTATTAGCTGCTATTATCTTGGTTTATTTGGTAATGGTTGCTTTGTACGACTCGTTTATTTATCCTTTCGTGGTTTTGTTTTCGATTCCATTATCTTTAATCGGAGTTTTCGTAGTTTTAGCATTAACAAATAATTCATTGAATATCTTCACGATTCTCGGAATGATTATGTTGATTGGTTTGGTGTGTAAAAATGCGATTTTATTGGTCGATTTTACAAATCATAGAAAAGAAGCTGGCGAAACAACGCACAATGCTTTGGTACAAGCCAATCATGCACGTCTTCGTCCAATTTTAATGACAACTATCGCCATGGTTTTTGGTATGATTCCAATTGCATTAGCAGAAGGAGCAGGAGCAGAGATGAACAACGGTTTGGCATGGGTAATTATCGGTGGATTGGTTTCCTCATTATTCCTAACCTTAATTATTGTTCCTGTGGTTTATTCATTATTCGATAGTGCAATTCGTCGATTCTCAAAAGGAGAAAAAGTAGATTATGAAGCAGAAATGGTTGCAGATTATGAAGCGCGACAAATAAAAGAAGAATGGGAAGAGTAATCTTTCGTTTTAGATATTTAATACTTGAAGTCGCTCTATATTTGGAGCGACTTTTTTAATTTTTAACTATAATTAGTGAGTTTTAGACGAATTAAAACGTTTATTTTTGGCGTAATATTAATTGAGACTTTCTAAAAAATGAAAAAACTATTTTTATTGACAACATTCTTTATGGTGTCAGCACTTTTTGCTCAACAAGCGACTAATACGTTAGAAGGCGTTTTTACAACAAAAGCAAAAGATGAATTATATAATCCATTGAAATTTGATGGAAAAGGAAGAGTAACAATCGGTGAATTTGATGAGGTTGGTTACGAATTTACAGAACGCAATGATTCGGTTATAATATTTGTCGAAAAAACGGTTTTTATCTTCAAAAAAGAGAAAAATCAATTAAAAGGAATTTCAGATTGGGTGGATAAAAAAGTGTATAAATCAAATTTGAAATCTTTCGAAAATAAACCTCAATCAGATTCTAAATTAGCACAACGTGCAAATTGGATGGCTCAGAATTATGATATCAATTTTAAAAATAATGCAAGCTATTTATTTGATTTTGATGAAGAAAGTTTAATTAAAAAATTAAAAGAAAATGAAGCTGCAAATGCAAAATTGTGTAAAGAAGGTTTTGATGAAAGTTGTAAAGTAGTTTTTGCCTATAAATTTGCTGAACAATCTGGTGGTGTTTTCGAGACATTAAGTGCAACAGAAGAGTTGAAATTAAAACCTAATAAAGAGTTACAGCAATTGGCCCAACGTGTATTAGATTTAGGAAATCCAGATGGATACGGATTATTTTATACGTATTACTATTTTACAGGAGAAAAGGAAAAAGCGGAAGAGTTTTTACAAAAAGGATTAGATTTAGGATCTAAGTATTGTACAGAGATTTCATTAAATTCAGCTTTAAGTGAATTTGGAGAAGGCTTACAATCGGAAGTAGAAGAATCAGAAGATTAATTCGAACAAATTATCATATAAAATAAAAGCTCAACATTAGTTGAGCTTTTTGTTATTTAGTCAATAAATATTTTGCAACAGCATGATAAGCTGGTAACGAATACGGGTCGTTCGCACTATTCGATGCAACCGGATTGGAAGCAAATCGCACAATAACCATTTCCGCTTTTGGATCAACATAAATCGCTTGACCATGAACGCCACGCGCCATAAATGCTTGATGCTCATTATTCGTTACCCACCACATATCTTTGTAGCTCCAGCCTTTTAGAAGTTTATAATTTGCCTTTTCAAAAGCTTTTTGATTTCCCCCTTTTTTGATTTCCTCAACCAATTTTTTAGGCAAAATTTGATGATTATTAAAGTAACCATTGTTTCTTATCATTTCTCCAAACATCGCTAAATCTCGAAGGTTTGCATTAAAACCACCTCCTGCAAAAGCAATTCCAGCACCATCAATCTGGTAATATCCATCAAAGTTTGTTCCCAATGGTTCCCAAAATTTTTCAGATAGAATTTGAGCCAAAGGTTTATTCAATACTTTTGTAATAATCCAACCCATCACATCAGTATTCACCGTTTTATAACCAAAAGCTTCACCATGTTTACCATTTTTCTTGACTGTTTTCAAATAATCATAATAATTTGTAGGTCCATTATAATTAGCAGGTTTAGGAAAAGGATTTCCAGCAGCCGAAAAAGCCCACACTTCAGCATTCGGATCGCTGTAATCTTCACTATATTGCAAAGCAGTTGTCATATCCAAAACTTGACGAATCGTAGCATCACCAAAAGCTGAGGTTTTCAATTCAGGAATATAATCACTACATTTTTTATTCTCATCTAGAATACCTTCGGCAACTAACATTCCGCCTAAAGTTCCTGTCAAGGTTTTACTCACAGACATCAAGGCATGAGTTCCATTTTTGTTTAGTTCTCCAAAGTAATTCTCATAAACAATAGCACCTTTGTGTAAAACAATAATTCCATCGGTATAATTTTTTTGCAAAGATTCTTTCCATGTCATAGTTTTTTTACTTTCTAAAGGAGTGAAAGTCACATTATCAATGGATTGATCCAATTTAGTTTTCCAAGTATATCTGTTTTCTTGTGCCGAAGCGACATTTACAGTTGGGAAAAATTCGCGCATATGACAAACGCTATATCGTAAAGCTGGAAAGTTAAAAAAGCTACCATCTATAGCGGACAAAATATCTTCTTTTGCAGGTGGAAACCCTTTTATCCAATTAAAATTCTTTGGATCCGATTGTTCTGCAGTCAAAAATTGTTGTCCATAACTCATTTGCGTCATCACTAAAATTAAACAAACTAATATTTTTTTCATAGTTGTACTATCTATTTGGTTGATAAATGAAGTAGAGGAGAAGCTTGCTTCTCAAATTTACGAAAACCATTTTAAACTTTTTTATTTTAACGTATACTAATAATTCCGCTTTCGCGAAATTCCTCCCGAGTCGTTAACCACAAAGTACCTGCTGTTGCTTTGTTTTAATCAGCAAATCATCATCGTCTAATCATTTCTGTAGTAAAAATTAAAATGTTTGTATAAAAAGTTTTATTTATTTTCTTTCTCTTATTTTCACTTTTAGTTTACTGCTTATTACTTAAACGAGCTAAAATCATTCAAACCTTTTTTTTACGAGAGAGTTTTAATGCCGTTTTTCTTCATTCTTTTTCTATACTTAGCTTTACAAGCTAAAATCGAGTCAATAATGCTAAATATCAATTGTTTATTCGAATAGAGAGTAATATTAAGTTTAAAAATTTCTTTAATGATAGAAAATAATTATTATATTTGAATTGGAAAGTTATATAACATAAATTATTGATATTAAAATGTATTATCCATTATTTCACTATATGATTGTGTATGTAGTTATAAATATTGTAAATACCAAGTTCTAGTTTTGTAAATCTTTTTGATATAATGTATCAATTAACAGATTTTGGATAAATTACAATCTTGAATAGAGTATAAGTTTATTAAAGTGATATTTAATTATAATAAGATTATATAAACACTAAGTAAAGTTTAAGTGTTGATTTATAGTTAAATATAAAAAAATCTTCATATTTCTCAAATAGAGTAATTATAACTCAATATTTAATAAATGCGCAAAAAGTATATATATTATTGCCCAACTATATGTTTTTGTATTCATTAAAATGTTAAATATATTCTAATATGATGGTTATCATTTTATGTATAAATATACATTTTTACTTTTGAAAACCTTTTATTAAGGTAGTTATCAACCAATTAAAATTTAAATATGAAAAAAACAAAAGCTTTTTCTTTGTTTTTATTTCTGTCCAAACTTGTATCTGCTCAAATAGGAATAGGTACAGAGGTGCCACAGTCATCTCTTGATGTAGAAGGCGATATTATCTTAAGAAATTCTTTACGTGTAGGAGGAAATGATTTAACAAAAGGAAATGCAGGGTTAAAAGATCAAGTTTTAGTATCTCAAGGAGTAGGGATGTCTCCAACATGGAAATATGTAAATGTTCCATTTATGGAGAATGGACAATATAAATTGATTAATACATATGTTATAGATGATAATATTGGGATAAAGTCTATCACTATTTCAGGTGTTAACTACCTTAATAAAATAGGTGATCAATTTGATAGTTCTTGGACCAAAATAAGTGGACTTAAGACAATAATGGAAATCAAGTCAAGTGAGAATAAAACTACTTATCAATTCCAAACAGGTGTAGAGTCTGTCACAACTTCTTCAGTTGGGGAAGTAAAATTTATGTGTGGAATTTTTAAGGATAATACATTAGTTGCTCTAAGACCTGATAAAATTACGACCATTACAACTAACTCGCCTATGCAATATATGTATACACTAAACTATACAGAGGAGAATACTCCCATAGGTTCCTACAGTATTGAGATGGCTTGTAGAGGAATAGAGGGAAATAGTCATACCTTATCGATAGGAACAAATACAACATCTTCTACTAATTCAAATAACTTTCAACTTAAATCTTTTTTAAAGATTGATTTAGCTGAATTAATTACATTTAAAGCAAATAGATGAAAATAAAATTATTAATATCTGGATTATTATTAAGTGCATTGACACAAGCTCAAGTAGGAGTTGACACAAGAGCACCTCAATCTAGTCTTGATGTAAATGGAGATTTTGGTTTAAGAAAGAGAATTTTTTTAGATAATAATAGTGTAGAATCTAAAGGAACAAAAGAGCAGATTTTAGTTTCGCAAGGAGAAGGTTTACCTCCGACATGGAAATCATTACTTATTCCAGAATATGAACCGAATAAGTTTTACTTAATTTTTAATGATTCATTTTCAGATCAGATTGGAATACAAATAGCTCGTAATAACAATTCTTCAGTAAATGTTTCTACAGAATTAATAGATGGGGCTTTATTATCTGATTTAAAATTGAAAGGCTTTAATGAAATTCCTGGTTTAGCAAAATCGTTTAATGTAAATAGCAAATCAAGTAAAGTTTATTTTCTGTTTGAAACTGTTGTTCAACAAAATAATTCTTCAACAAATGGTGAAAACATAAAGTATACTTGTGGTATTTTCGTAGATGGAAAACTGAAAAGTGCTAGGATCAATACCATTTATACAAGTAGCTCTACTAGTACATTTCTAACTCATACTCAGATTGGTGGTACATCAAATTTAACTTTAGGTTCTCATAGTATTAATATCGCTTGTGCTAAACTAAGTGGGTCTACAAGGGATTTGGCTATAGGAAGAAATGTAGATGCAGTCACAAATATTAATACGTTTATGGCACAATCATCTTTAAAAGTAGATGTATACGAAATACCTGAAAATTTTAATTCAATATTCAATTAACATGAAACTCTATATAAATATATTACTTGTAATTTTTTCTTATTCATATACATATTCTCAAGTTGGAATTAACACAAAGAACCCTACTAAAACTCTTGACATTAATGGGGATTTAAATTTAAGAAAAGAGTTACGATTAGCAGGAAATGATAATTCTTTAGGTGATGCAGGTACATTAAATCAAGTGTTACAAGTAAAGGATAATGAGTATCCAACTAATGTATGGAAAACTTACAAAGTAGCAGATGGAACAGGTAGTCTTTCATTATATTATTTAAACACGACTATAGATAAAGTAGGATTATTTTTTAATAGTACAGGTAGTTTAACTTCATATGAATTAGATTCAAATGATGCTGGATGGAGTTTTATGACGAATAATAAAGATAATTTTGTAGTAAAAGATGCTACGAATTCTAGTAAAGTAACATTAAGTTTTCAAACAACTGTGCAAATAAATAGATCATCGAATTCAACAGGGAATTCTGCTAGTTTTGCATGTGGAATCTTTATGAAAAAAAATAATGAAGGATTTAAATTGAAGGCTGTAAGATCTGATGTAGTAAGAGGTGTGCCTGGATCTTATAAGATATTTAACTTGAATGTAACATTAGATAAATTAGAACAAGGTAGTTATGAAATACAAGCGGCATGTAGAAATAGAAATCTTGGATCAAATACTACTTTAGTGAATATAGGAATCGGACAGCCTGTTGATGCGACAAAACTGAATCAGGATATGGCGAATTCTACATTAACAACTACACTTTTACATCCTTACATGTAACTAGATAGCCATTCTGTGGATGAACAAAAAATGATATAGGTTATATCAAAAGAAATGTAATGTTTTTATGAATTAAAATGAGACACTGTACCAAAGACTCTGTAAGTATAGAGTTCTACTTAGTTTAAAATAGAGCAGAATTTTTTTTATAAGTTTAATATTTACATATTTATGGAAACAAAAGACCTATTTCCGGATGATTTTTTCAAACAGTTTAAAACTGGCGATGAACTCCAAAACTTTCTCAAAGACTTACAAAAGCGAGAAATTGAAAAAATGTTAGAAGGTAATTGAATGCTCACTTTTTACCTTAATGGAAATGGCTTTTAATTCAGTTGAATCCAGAATAATCTTATTTAGTCTTTTAACATTTCAGATTAGTCCAAAGTATTCTTATTTAGCCCACAAGTTATTGATAGTCTTTTATTTGTGATTTTTATTATTGACTTTTGTTTCGTTAAATCAATTAAAAGAAACAGATGGAAAATAACGAAATTATCATTCACAAGCTCAACCGAATTGAAAAACATATTTTCGGACTAAAATCAATTCTTAATGTAGAAGAGCTTTCAGATTACACAGGGTTCAAGAAATCCTATATCTACAAATTGGTTCATACCAA
>NZ_JAOCDJ010000023.1:0-38951 GCF_029840885.1 Empedobacter sp. GD03861 | reverse complement strand
TTTTCGTTTTCATTTTTTCTCTTGAAATTTATTTATTTCTATAAATAATTTCAATCTTTAAAAACTTTCAGCATTGCTATTTTCTTTTCTTGACATGCTACGTTCTACGCCATAGGAATCAAGCACATTTGTAAACTTCTTTGAAGCATATTGTATTTCTCGATCAGAGTGAAATAGTATTCCTTTTTATCGGTCATTTTTTTATAGCCATACGCCATGCTTTTAAAATTATGAGCAATAGAATTGAGTTACGAAAGAAGTAAAAAGTTAAAAATTACAATAAATTCAAAGCATAGTTATTTAACTGTAAATAATCTACTTAATCGATATTTTAGGGTTCCAAAACCTAGATAGGGAATTAAACTTCTTAAAAAAAAGATAAAATATACATTACTTGAAATAATATTAGAAGTTTATCATTTGAAATTTAATAGCTTTACAGCTTAATATTACTTAATTGGATCAGAAAATATTAGATCACATTTTAGATAAGGATTGGGAACAGGCTTTTAAACTTCTTGTAAAAGATTATCATCAGAGAGTTTATTGGCAAATTCGTCGTATGGTTTTGATTCATGAAGACGCAGATGATATTGCTCAAAATGTTTTTATAAAAATCTATCAAAATTTGAATTCATTCAAAAATGAATCAAAATTATCGACATGGATTTTTAGGATTACTTATAACGAAACCATCAATTTTATTCATAAAAATGCTAAAGAACAAAATGTTTCGTTTGAAGATTATTCGATGAATATTGCAGATGATTTATCTACGGATGAGTATTTTACAGGTGATGAAATTGAGTTGAAACTACAAAAAGCGATTGCAAGTTTGCCAGAAAAGCAGCGCGTAGTATTTATGATGAAATATTATGATGAAATGAAATATGAACAAATTTCTGAAATTTCAGGAACATCTGTTGGTGCGCTAAAGGCGTCTTATCATCATGCAGTTACAAAAATTAAAGAATTTTTAGAGGATGAAGATTAAACCTTTTTAACTTTTTTTTGTCTTATGAATGATATGAAAGAAAATGGATTAAAAAATAATTTTAAGGTTCCAGAGAATTATTTTAAGAATTTAGAAGATGAAATTTATTTTAAAAGCTTAAAACAAAAGGAAAATTATACAACCCCTACTAATTATTTTGACGATTTAGAACAGTCAATTTTATCGAAAACTATTGATAAAAAAGAAACAAAAGTTGTACATTTCAATATTTGGTGGGCTGCTGCTTGTATATTGCTATTAGCATTGGTTGTAACTCCTTTTGTGATTAATTCTACAGAAAAATCTACAGAAGTTGTGGATACAAAAACAGAAAATCATGTTTACGAGAAGATCTATGATTCGTATATAGTGAGTGATCAAAACAAAAAATCGTCCAATGTAACATTAGACGATTCTGATTTTGCTTTATATGATTATTAAGAAATTCTAAATAATTTCTGCACTTAAACCTCGGTTCAATAATTCTGTGCATCGAGGTTTTAAATCTTCTAATTCACCCGTCAAGACTTCGCATTTACCTTTGTAGTGAATCAAAATAGAACATTGTTCCGCTTGCTCTGGCGTGTGTTCACAAACATCAATCAACGATTCGATTACCCAATCAAAAGTATTCACATCATCATTGTAAACAATAATTTGATATTTGTGTGATTCCTGTTCCAATACATCAACAGCCGAATCTTTTTCCGTTTCCCACATGGGTTGCGTTGCGTATTTTGTCATATCATTTTATTTTTTGAAATGTAGCGCAATCCACTCATTTCGTTGTTTTTTAGATACAAATTTCAAACCATTTTCTGTACAAAAAGCTAAGATATCATCAAAATCTTGCTCCATCAATCCACTTAAAAATAAATCACCATTTTCATTCAAAACATTGATGTAAGAAGGAATTTGACTGATTAAAATATTTTTGTTGATATTCGCTAAAATAATGTCAAACTGTTTGCTTCCCAAAAGTGAATTATCACCCATTTTCGCATCTAAACTAACACCATTTCGTTTTCCATTTTCGATAGAATTTTCCACAGCCCACTCGTCAATATCGATACATTCTGCATAATTTGCACCACGTTTCATTCCTAAAATTGCAAGAATTGACGTTCCACAGCCCATGTCCAAAATATCTTTTCCTGTAAATTCAGTTTCCAAGATATATTCTACCATCAAATGTGTTGTAGAGTGATGTCCAGTCCCAAAAGACATTTTTGGTTGAATGATAATTTCGTAAGGAATATTTTCAACTGTTTCGTGAAATTCTGCACGAATCAAACATTGGTCATTCACTAAAATTGGCGTGAAATTTTCTTCCCAAGTTGCATTCCAATTTTGTTGTTCAATTTCTTGACGCGTATAAGAAAAATCAATATTCTCGATAGAATCAATCACTTCTTTTACTTGGTCAATATTTTCGTCAGTTTTTGGCATGTAAGCATCAAAACCTTCTTCGTTTTCAACAAAACTTTCAAAGGGTAGTTCAGAAATCATTGCAATAATAATTTCATTAAAAGGCTCTACTTCCGCAACTTTAAATTTATATTCGATATAATTTGTCATAAAAAAATGTAGAAAACATCAAATTGTTTTCCAGCGCAAATTTACGATTTTTATAATTAATGATAAAGGAGATTATTTATCAAATGGAAAGTCCTTCAAACCAACCATCATTTCACGTTTTCCTGGAGGCCCAGGACGTTTTTGTACAATATAGCCCAAATCTTTCAAACCTCTTTTTATGGTTCCTTTCGCTGCATAAGTGGTAAAAATGGCAGATTTTTTAGTTAAAGAATCAACAATTTCTAACAATTCTTTTTCCCATAATTCTGGTTGAACACGAGAACCAAATGCATCAAAATAAACTAAATCAAAATTATTTTCGTTGATATTTTTCAGATTGAAAAAATCTTCTTCCACTTTCTTAACTTCAAAATATGGAGAAATTTTATTCCAATTTTCCCAATTTGAATGAAATAATTGTTGATAATAATCTAAAAACTCTTCTTTTCGATGTTCAAATTCCGGATAAAGTTTGAAAACATTTTCGAAATAATTCACCAATTCAAATTCTTCATCAGAAACTGGAAATTTTTCAATTCCAACATATTGCACTGGAGTTTTATGTTTTTCAGCTTCCATCAAAGTAATGAAAGAATTAAGTCCCGTACCTAATCCAATTTCTATAATTTTTATAGGATTTTTTGTTTCTGTAAAATGATGAAATCCATTTTTTATAAATACATGAAAAGCCTCTTGTACAGCGCCATGCTTAGAATGATAAGATTCATCCCAATCTTCAATATAGATAGTTTTAGATCCATCTTCCGTTTCTTGAATAATTCTTTTCATCGTCGAAAGTTATGATATTTATTATGAAAAAGTGCAAATAAAATGTACCTTTGATAAGCACAAACAAAATATATCATAAAATGATTATAGAAAAAATTGCTGAATCAAAATTTAACGATTCAGTTTTTAACTCTACTACTTTTGGGAAAGAGTTTACAGATCACATGTTGATCGCGCATTACAAAGATGGTAAATGGGATGAGCCAAAAATTGTTCCTTACGGACCAATTTCAATGACTCCAGCAGCGATGTCTTTCCATTATGGTCAAACAATTTTTGAAGGAATGAAAGCCTACAAAAATGATAACGAAGAAGTATTTATTTTCCGTCCAGAGAAAAACTTCGAGCGTTTTAATTTATCTGCGGCACGTCTTAATATGCCTCAAATTCCGAAAGAAATTTTTATTGATGGTTTAGAAGCGATTATTGATATCGATCGTCAATGGGTACCAAAAGATTACGGAACGTCATTATATATTCGTCCAGTAATGTTCGCAACAGAAGAAGCGGTTTCTGCAAGAGCATCTAACGAATATATTTTTGCAATTTTATTAGCTTATGCTCCTAATTATTACGACAAACCTTTATCAGTAAAAATTGCTGATTATTATAGTCGTTCAGCTCAGGGAGGTGTTGGTTTTGCAAAATGTGGAGGAAACTACGCAGGATCTTTCTTTCCAACTTCTGAAGCTCAAAAAGATGGTTATGATCAAGTAATTTGGACAGATTCTATCGAGCATAAATACATTGAAGAAGCAGGAACAATGAATGTGATGGTACGTATCGGAAATAAAATTTTAACAGCGCCAACGTCTGAGCGTATTTTGAACGGAGTAACACGTGATTCTGTTTTAACTTTAGCAAAAGATAGTGGATATGAAGTAGAAGTACGTCCTGTAGAAGTACAAGAAATGTATGATGCTTACAAATCAGGAGAATTAAAAGAAGTATTTGGATGTGGAACTGCTGTTGTAATTACACAATACGATGCAGTTGGATTTGGTGAAGAGCGTGCTCAATTACCAACTTTAGCTGAAGAAGATTCTTTTGCATTACAATTGAAAAAGAAATTAAAAGATATTCAATACGGATTAGCAGAAGATCCTTATGGATGGAGAATTAAAATCGAAAAACAAGCTTAATTTTGTTTAAGTAAATTTTTTGAAAATATAAGCTGACAATTTGATTGTCAGCTTTTTTTGGCACGATATTTAATAATATGTTATACAAAGTACTATATTTGCAAAATGAATGGACTACAGAAATTTTTAATCATCTGTTCAGGGAGTAGTCTTGAACTCTTGAAAAAAACACCAACAGATATCAACAAACATGTTGGTATTGGAGGTGTCATATTATTTACAGGAATTTTGGCGGCTTTGTCTGCTGGATATGCGCTGAATACTGTTTTTGATAATATATATGCAGCAACAGGTTTTGGTTTGTTGTGGGGATTAATGATTTTTAATCTTGACCGATATATTGTCACATCAATGAAAAAGTCAGGTGGATTTTTTCGTCAGTTTTTTATTGCTTTGCCACGTATTTTGGTTGCAATTTTATTAGGTATTGTGATTTCGAAACCGTTAGAATTAAAAATTTTCGAGAAAGAAATTAACAAGCAATTAAATATTATTGTCAATCGAAATAAAACGGAATTACAAAAAGGAATTGATGCGCGTTATGCTGAATTGGGAACGCCTTTTTCGAATGAACGAAAAGAAATTTATGCAGAAATTGATAAATTAAGAAACGAGTATAATTCTGCTTCTATCGAATTGGAAAAAGAAGTTGTGGGTACACAAACTGAAACAACAACTGGACGCGAAGGTTATGGACCAAATGCAAAACGAAAAGCAGAATTGAAAAAACAAAAAGCTGCCGAAATCGAAACTTATATTCAACAATCTGCGCCTCGTTTAGCTGAAATTAATAAAGAATTAGATCGATTGAATGTTGCAAAAGAAAAAGAAATTGATGCGGCTAAACCAACCGAAGAGAATTACAATGGTTTTGCTGCACGTATGCAGGCTTTAGACGAATTGTCAGTTAATAATCCAATTTTAGGGACTGCAGCTATTTTTATAGCTCTTGTGTTTATCTCGTTAGAAACTGCGCCAGTTTTAGTGAAATTAATTGCACCAAAAGGACCTTATGATTTTCTCTTAGAAAAACATGAACATTCGTTCAAGATTTTTAGCAAAGAATCGATTCAGGTTATGGATATCAAATCTGAAAAACGTGTGAAACATGAGTTAGAAAAAGTATAAAATTGTAAAAAAGTAACTTCCGTTTGAAGTTACTTTTTTAATTTTGTAATAGATATGGAAACTTATAAAATAGAAATTTACGGAGAAGACGAAAACCAAATTCAACGAATGGAAGAGGTGATTGCTCCAATAAAAGATATACAGGATTATTTTTGGAAAATTCTTTGGGTTGATGGTGAAAGTGAAACGGACGAATATTCGGTTTTCGAATTGCAAGAAGTGATTGATCAACAAGACGGAATTTTTGTGGAATATGATCAGTTAGAAAGTTTGTGTTATAAAATGGAACATGTAACGGAGGCGTTGATTATTGGAGATAGAAAAGAAAATAATTTGCATGTAAATATTGAGGATGAAAATTTATACGACAACGAAGTTGTGTTTGAATTTGTGAAAGATTCACATTGGCAAATTTTGACTTCGGATATCAATATTGTTGATACGTTCAAAGTTTTCTTTCCAAATAGTAAAATCATTGATTAAAATTGATTAACTTTAAATTAAATCTCTCATTATGAATACAGAAGAGTTAAAAAAGTTGACAATAGAAAAGATAAAAAAACTGGATGATAAAAATAGTATTGAGCAAATAAATAATTTACTTGATTTTGAATCTGAAAGTGGAATTTATACTTTAACTGACGAACAAATTGTTCGAGTTGAAGAAGCTAAAGATGAGTATAAAAATTCATCTATAATTAGTGAAAAAGTAGCCAATCAAGAAATTGAAAAATGGCTAAACGAAAAATAATTTGGACAAAAACAGCGAATCTTGAACGAAAAGAAATCTTAGAATATTGGATTTTAAGAAATAAATCAAAGAGATTTAGTATCAAATTAAATTATCTAATTCTTCAAACATTAGAAGTTTTGCGCGAAAATCCTACAATTGGTCGACGAACAAATATTGATAATGTGAGAGTAAAACTTATCAGAGAATATTTGTTATTGTATGAATTTACTGATGCTGAATTAATTATTTTGAGTATTTGGGATGCTCGCAGAAATATAAAATAAAAGCCTTTTTAGTGGCTTTTATTTTATATTTGATTCAATTTCTGAAAAATTTGTAAGGTTTCTTTTGCTTCTTTTACATCGTGAACACGCAAAATTTTTGCACCTTTTTGTAACGCAACCATATTCAGGACAGAAGTTCCGTTTAAAGCTTCTTGCGGAGTTGTTTCGAATAAATTATAAATCATCGATTTTCGCGAAATTCCGACTAATAAAGGAAAACCTTCAAAACCTAAAGCTTCCATTTTATTGAATAATTCATAATTATGATCCAATGTTTTTGCAAAACCAAAACCAGGATCTAAAATAATATCATTCACTTTTGCAGCTTTTAATTGAGCAATTTTCTGCGAAAAATATTCGTTTACTTCCAGCGTAATATCTGCATATTCAGGATTATTTTGCATCGTTTTTGGCGTTCCTTTCATGTGCATCAAAATGTATGGAACTCGAAGTTCTTTGATTGCATCAAACATATTTTCGTCTAACTCCCAACCCGAAACATCATTTATAATAGCAGCGCCAGCTTTTACAGCTTCGCGTGCCACATTTCCTCGAAAAGTATCAATCGAAATAATCAATTCTGGATATTCTTCAATAATTTTTTCGATAATTGGTGCAGTTCTATCAATTTCTTCTTGCTCCGAAATATTTTCTGCTCCAGGTTTTGTAGAATAACCACCAATATCAATCATATCAGCACCTTCGGACAAATGTTTTTCAACTTTTTCTAAAATCAAATTCATCGATTGATTACTGCCTCCATCATAAAAAGAGTTTGGCGTTGTATTCAAAATTCCCATAATTTTAGGCTCGTTCAAATCAATCAAACGACCATTACAATTAATTGTCATATCTTAGAAGTTCTTTAAGCAATTTCAATTATTTTTGAAATCGAAACGAAATTATGAAAAATACCTCAATTCAATTTAAAGAAATCATCTCTGTTTGTCGAGATTTATATACAAAAAAATTACAAGATTACGGTCCGGCTTGGCGTGTATTGCGTTTACCGTCGTTGACAGATCAAATTTTTATCAAGGTAAATCGCATTCGTACGTTGCAAGAAGCGACGGAGCGTTTGGTTGATGAAGACGAAGAAGGAGAATTTGTGGCGATTGTAAATTATTCGATTATGGCATTGATTCAGCTAGAACTTGGTTTCGCAGATCAGCCAGATTTAACAGATGAACAAGCGATCGATTTTTATGATAAATATGCGACAATTGCGCACGATTTGATGATGAAAAAAAATCATGATTACGGTGAAGCTTGGCGAGATATGCGTGTGAGTTCGATCACAGATTTAATTTATCAGAAAGTTTTGCGCACAAAAAGTATCGAAGATAATAAAGGAAAAACGATTGTTTCAGAAGGTTTGGATGCAAATTATTTGGATATGATTAATTATTCGATTTTCGCCATGATTTTAATTAACGAAAAGAAAACTTCATGAGGTATTTAGTTCAATTTGCCCGAATTATAGTTGGAGTTATTTTTATAATTTCTGGATTTGTAAAAAATGTAGATCCAATTGGGTTAAGTTTCAAATTAGAAGAATATTTTTCGCCAACAGTTCTTAACATTCCATTTTTAGAAGGTTTGAGTTTGCCTTTGGCAACTTTCTTTTCACTTTTTGAAATAGTTTTAGGCGTTTTATTATTGCTTGGCGTTTGGAAAAGATTTACAACAATAGCTTTATTGTTAACGATTATTTTCTTTACATTTTTGACATTTTATTCAGCTTATTTCAATAAAGTAACCGATTGTGGATGTTTTGGTGATGCGCTAAAATTAGAACCTTGGACATCATTTTACAAAGATGTTGTGCTTTTGATGTTGATAATTGTTTTAGTGATTGGTCAAAAATATATCAAACCATTATTCGTCGAAAAAGCGAATTATGCGATTAATTTTATTACAATTTTAGGTTCTGCAATTATTGCTTATATTGGAATTAATCATTTACCAATCATCGATTTTAGACCTTATGCAGTTGGAAAAAATTTGATTGAAGGAATGAAATCTCCGCAAGAATTAGGTTTAAAACCAACAACATATAAAACGATTTACACCATGAAAAATAGTGTAGATGGAAAAGTGGTTGAAATTGATGATTCGCAATATATTGCAGATGATAAGTGGTACAAACACGGAACGCCTTGGGTGATTGAAGCGGATAAAACGCGTACAATTGTGGAGAAAAAAGGGTACGAACCACCAATTCACGATTTTAATTTTGATTGCAATGGTGTTGATAAAACTTCTGAAATTTTGAATGCGCCGAAAGCGATCGTTTTTGTCATTCCTTTTGTTGAAAAAGTAAACGAGAAACAAATTGCGAAATTAAATACTCTAGGAAAAGAAGCGAAAGCAAAAGGTTTTGTTGTGACAGCGGTTTCGAATAATCCAATTAAAGGTTTAGAATTGGAGAATTGTTTTATGGATCAAACAACGATGAAAACAATTATTCGCTCAAATCCAGGAGTGATGATTTTAGAAAAAGGAACGGTAAAAGCGAAATATCATGACAACGATTTTCCTTCAATTAATCAATTAGAAGAATTATTTTAAAAAGTGATTAATTATATTTTAAATAAAATTTTCTACGGATTTCTAACACTTTTTGGTGTAGTGACTGTAGTTTTTCTATTGTTTTCGGTACTTCCTGGAGATCCTGCACGTATGATGCTCGATCAAAAAGAAGATCCTGAACAATTGGCTCAAATTCGTAAAAACTTAGGTTTAGATCAACCTTTGTGGAAACAATATGCTTTTTATATAAATGATTTGTCGCCGATTTCATTTCATAATATTGACGAAAACAATACAACATATACTTCATTAAGTTCTGATAAATACAATTACACAAAATTGATGGATTTCGGAACGAATGAAATGGTTTTGAAAACACCTTATTTGCGCGAATCTTTTCAGAAACAAGGAAAAAGTGTAAGCACAATTATTGGTGAAACGCTACCAAATACGATGGTTTTAGCAATTGCGGCCATTATTATTGCGACGATAATTGGCGTTGCGTTGGGAATTGTTTCAGCTTTGATGAAAGATACTTGGATTGACAGAGTTTTGTTAGTGGTGACGAGTTTTGGGATGAGTATTCCGTCTTTCTTTTCGGCGATTATCATTGCCTATATTTTTGCGTTTTTGATGCATGATATTACAGGACTGAATATGATTGGAAGTCTCTATGAAGTGGATGATTTGGGAGAAGGAAAACATTTGATGTTGAAAAATCTTATTCTTCCAGCGATTACATTAGGATCTCGTCCGTTAGCCGTTTTTACGCAATTAACACGAAATTCGTTGTTAGAAGTTTTGAACCAAGATTATATTCGAACAGCTTTTGCAAAAGGACTTTCAAGAAAAACGGTGATTACAAAACATGCATTACGAAATGCGCTGAATCCTGTTGTTACAGCAATTTCTGGTTGGTTCGCTTCGATGTTGGCAGGTTCTGTTTTTGTGGAATTTGTTTTTGGTTGGAATGGTTTAGGAAAAGAAATCGTAAATGCACTAAATACATTAGATTTACCAATTGTGATGGGAGCTGTCTTAGTGATTGCTGTGATGTTTATTGTGATTAATATTTTGGTTGATATTCTTTACGGAATTTTAGATCCTCGCGTTCGCATAAAATAAATCAGTTTTAATTTCAAGAGAAATAATTATCTTGCAGTAAATATTAAACCAAAATAAAATACACTTTTTTATGCGTGATAGAATAGTAGCAGGAAACTGGAAAATGAACTTAAATTATGAAGAAGCAATTCATTTAGCAACAAATCTTAATGCTTGGGTGGCAGATAATCATCCAATAGCACAAGTTATAATTGCGCCTTCTTCTATTTATTTACAAACATTGTTAGAAGCTGTAGATGAGCAATATGTTAAGATTTCTTCGCAAGATATTTCTGCTCACGAGAAAGGGGCGTATACAGGAGATATTTCGGCAGAACAATTGGATAGTATCGGATTAGATTTCGCTATTATCGGACATTCTGAGCGTAGAGAATATCAAGGAGAAACAGATATTGTAATTGCTGAGAAATTAAAACAAGCTTTTAAATATCAAATTAATCCAATTCTTTGTGTGGGAGAAAAATTAGAAGAACGCGAAGCTGAGAAACATTTTGAAGTTGTAAAAACTCAAATCATGGATGCTTTAGTTGCTCAAAAACCAGAAGATCTTTCTCGTTTGATTATTGCTTACGAACCAGTTTGGGCAATTGGAACTGGAAAAACAGCTACACCAGAGCAAGCGCAAGAAATTCATGCATTTATTCGTAAAGTTTTGAATGATGAATTTGGTGTAGAAGTCGCGAATGATACAAGTATTTTGTACGGAGGAAGTGTAAATGCACAGAATGCGAACGAAATTTTTACTCAACCAGATATTGATGGCGGTCTTGTTGGTGGCGCTTCATTAAAATATGATGATTTTGTGCAGATAATTGCTGCATGTAAATAAAGTTAATGACTCAATCGAAAGATTGAGTTTTTTTATTTATTTTTTCAAACTCTCTATTCATCAGTGTTATAATAGGTTTTTTGTCTGATTTAAGAAAATTATAACATTTCTTAAGATTAATTAAGAGTTTTCGGAACAGTGTCTGCAAAGTTCTAAATGTACTAACTATTTAAAAAGTATCATTTTTAAACAAAACACATTTATTATGAAAAAATTGACGCAAGTATTAGGAGTCGTAGCAATAGGGTTAGTTTCTTTCTCTTTTACTACAAAAAATGAAATAAAAGTTCCTACAACAGAAATTACAAATAAAGTTGTAGAAGATGCACCAAAAGTTGTTATTTTAGATATTGTAGATAATATTGCAGCAGATTCAGGAGCTAATATTGCAACTGAATTCAAAACAAAGTTAGAATCATTGAATAAAGAAAATGTACAGGTTCTTTTATGGAAAGATTTAACGAAAGGATTAAAAGATGAAGAGAAAAGATCAATCATCGATAGTTTAAAACCTGAGTTGATCATGACGTTAAGTTTCGATAAAACTGATGATAATACAAATAAAGTTGCAGCAGTTGTTTCTAAACAAAACGTTGCTTTCGAAGATACAGTTAAAGTAGCAAAAGAGTTAACAGAAAACTTAAATTCAACAGCTGTTAAAAATGACGGAGTTTATCAAAACGAATCAAATTATATTCAAGATAATGCTGCACCATCAATTTTCTTAAGCGTAAAAGTGAAGAATGAACCAACTTCTAACGCAGAAATTGTTGATAAACTTTCTAATTTCATCGAAACAGCGAAAGTTGAAGATAGCACAACTCCAGTTGAAATAACATCAGAAGTAGTAGTAGATTCAGCGGCAGCTACGGTAGACTCAGCTACAACAACAATAGAAGCGGCGGTACAAGATGTAAAAGCAGCTACGAAAGATGCAAAAACAAAAGTAAAAAAATCTAAAAAATAGAATCCGTTTTTTCGAATATTTCATTTTTATTAATGAAGAAAAAGTAACATTTTGTAATGAAATGTTACTTTTTTTTGTTTTTAATTACAGATAACTTAAGTTTGCTCAAACACTTCCAATTCAATGTCAAAACAAGGTTATATCGCGCGTTATTTCAATATTGTTCGTAAATTATCACAACAAAAATATTGTTCTTATGAAGATTTAGAGCGTTTTTTGGAAAGAGAATTTGAAATGCTTCAACTTAATGATGATACATTAGAGTTTAATTTCTCTAAACGTACATTACAGCGCGATATTCAAGAAATCAGAAATATATTGGGAATTGATATAATGTATAGTCGCAGTCAGCGTGGATATTATATTATTCAAGACGATTATAGCTCTGATTTATTTCTGAAAACTTTAGAAGAAATTAATAGTTTTTCTGCTTTGAAATTGACAAATTCGCTCGAATCTATTGTGTATTTGGAAAAAAGAAAGCCAAAACGCGCCGAATTTTTACCAGATATTGTACAAGCAATTCAAGGAAAAAAGAAAATTGAATTTCATTATCAAAAATTTGGAGAGGAAAAAGAAACGATTCGTAAAGTTTCTCCAATTGCAATTAGAGAGCACAATAACCGATGGTATTTGATTGCGGATGATAAAGGAATTGTCAAAAATTTTGGTTTGGAACGAATGAATAAAGTTTTGATTCTTAGAGATAAAATTGATGATAATATCGAGTTTAATTACAATGATAAGTACAAATATTCGTTCGGGATTATTGTTCCAAGTTCAGAAAAACCAGAAAAAATAGTGCTTTCTGTGACCAAAAAACAAGCGGCCTATTTAGAATCTTTGCCTTTGCACGAATCCCAACAAATTTTAGAAACTAAAAACGATGAAGTTTTAATTGGTTTAGAACTATTTTTGACCGAAGATTTTATCAGCGAAATTCTTTCTATGAGTCGTTCAGTTACAATTATCGAACCTAAAAAATTGAAAGAAAAAGTCAAAACAATTTTGAAAGAAACGTTAGAGAAATATAATTAGCGAGTTTCGAATTTCGAAACTCGCTTTATTTTTTTTACATTTCTTCAAATTCTAAATCGAAATTCATTCCTAAAATAGCTTTACCAGTAACTTTTTCTCCATTTTCAGGATTGATTAAGCCAGCCATTTTTCCAGTTTTTTGTTTGGTTAACAAATCCAAAATTTGTTTATCAGTTAATTTTTTACCCATAAACTCGAACGGAATTTTGAATCCACATGCTGCAAAGTTTGCACAACCATAAGCGGCTTTTCCTTTGACTAATTTATGTGTTTTACATTTTGGACAAGTTGCATCTTCCAGATTAATTTCTTCTTTTGGTTTACGTTCCTTTTTAGGTTTTTCAGCTATTTGAACTGAATTCTGATGAGAAGCGATTGGTCTGAAGTAACTATTTTTTACATCAAATGTTAGTTTCGAAACCATTTCAATCAATTCTTGCTTAAATTGTTCTAATTCGTATTCACCTTTTTCAATCAAACGAAGTTTTCGTTCCCAAACACCAGTCAATTCAGGAGATTTTAATAATTCATCTTGAATGGTATCAATTAAATCAATACCCGTTTGTGTGGCGATAATATTACGTTTTTTCTTTTCTATGTATTTTCTACGAAACAAGGTTTCGATAATATTTGCACGCGTAGAAGGTCGACCAATTCCATTTTCTTTCATCAATTCGCGCATTTCTTCATCATCCACTTGTCGTCCAGCAGTTTCCATTCCGCGCAATAGAGTCGCTTCTGTATAATGTTTTGGCGGAGTTGTTTTTCCTTTGTGAATAAATGGTTCGTGAGGACCTTTTTCACCAATCTCAAAAATCGGCATTATTTTTTCCTCATCTTTTTCGTCTTCCTTTTTATCTTTTGCATAGACTTCACGCCAGCCTATTTCGAGAATTTGTTTTCCCGTAGCTTTAAAATTTATCGCAGAAAGTAGTCCATCTTTTCCTGTATTTTCAACTTTTCCTTCGACAGTTGTGTTGGCAACTTTACATTCTGGATAAAAAACAGCAATAAAACGTCGCGCAACCAAATCATAGATACGTTTTTCTTCGTTCGATAAACCTTGTGGAAAGATTTCTGTCGGAATAATAGCGTGGTGATCGGTTACTTTTGTATTATCAAAAACTGCTTTTGACATCGGAATTGGTTGTGTCATCAAAGGAGCAATCAAATTTTGATAAGCGGTTAATTTATTTAAAATTCCAGGAACTTTAGGGTGAATATCTTCCGAAAGATAAGTGGTATCAACACGAGGATAGGTCACAAATTTTTTCTCGTAAAGACTTTGTATATATTTTAAGGTATTTTCTGCCGAAAACGCATATTTTTTATTCGCTTCTACTTGTAAAGCAGTTAAATCGAATAGGCGAGGATTTTTTTCACGACCCTCTTTTACTTCGAAATCAATGATTTCAAACTCTCGATTTTTGATGAAATCTAAACCTTGTTTGGCTTTTTCTTCAGATTTTAAACGAGGTATTGTCGCATTAAACTCTACTTCTTTGAAAATCGTTTTCAATTCCCAATATTCCTCAATAATAAACGCATTGATTTCTTTTTGACGCTGTACAATCATTGCTAATGTAGGTGTTTGCACACGACCAATAGAAAGAACTGTTTTTGGCGGCGCAAATTTTTTGGTAAATAATCGTGTAGCGTTCATTCCTAGTAACCAATCGCCAATTGCACGCGCTTGTCCTGCAGAAAAAAGATTGAAATATTTTTCTCCATCTTTCAAATTATCAAAACCTTCTTTAATTGCTTCTTCTGTCAACGAAGAAATCCATAAACGCTTCATTGGCGCTTTAGCACGCGCTTTAAGTAAAACCCAACGTTGTATCAATTCTCCTTCTTGACCAGCATCACCACAGTTTATAATCTCTTCAACTTGACTAGCTGTTACAAGTCTTTTGATAATATTAAATTGTTTCGAAACTCCTTTGTCAGCGATTAATTTTATTCCAAAACTTGACGGAATCATAGGTAAATAATTCAGATCCCAACTTTTCCATTCGGGAGTATAATCTTGCGGTTCCTTTAATGTACATAGGTGACCAAAAGTCCAAGTAACTTGAAATCCGTTTCCTTCATAGTATCCATCATGCTTCTGATTAGCACCAATTACTTTGGCGATATCTTTAGCAACACTTGGTTTTTCGGCAATACAAACTTTCATAGCAATTATAATATTGAAGTGCAAAAGTCAAAATAATAATTTAATTCTTAAAAAAAAATATAAATATGTATAAATATTGAATAAATTTGCGATAGGTTAATTTTTGTGAAGATTGAATATTTTTCAAAATTTATAAAGTTGTGAGGTTTTATTAGAACTGATGAGATAAAAAATAAATTATCATTTCGGTGAAAAATACTATTGATTTCAAATAAATTCGAAATTTAACGTCATAACAACATAAAAAATTTAGAAGATTTAAAAAATTTTCACTTAATTTACACCCACATTAATAAAAATCATAATATTTAAAAGAATTAGTAAATGGAAAAGAATGTAACAGTACCAGCTAAAACTAAAAAGGGAGGTATCAATCCGGTTATTACAATTGTAATACTTTATCTAATTGCAGCTGCAATTTTCTATTTTATATTTGGGAATCCAAACAATTTTGAAAATGGAGATGTAGACAAAGGACACCCACACAATTTCTTAGGGATTATCCGTAAAGGAGGGCACATTATCCCATTCTTAATGTCTTTCTTCTTTATGGTAATCGTTTTCTCAATTGACCGTGTTATCGCTTTAAACAAAGCAAAAGGAACTGGATCTGCTGAGAAGTTTGTAAATGACATTCGTGCTTTATTAAACAAAAATGAAGTTAACAAAGCAATCGAATTATGTGACAAACAAAAAGGAGCTGTAGGTAACGTAGTTAAAGAAGGTTTAACAACTTACAAAGCTTTAGAAAACGACACAACGTTAAACAAAGAGCAAAAATTAGCTCAATTAGGTAAAACGTTAGAAGAAGCGACTACATTAGAAATGCCAACATTAGAGAAAAACATGACTATTATCTCTACAATTGCTTCTGTAGGTACGTTAATTGCCTTAATGGGTACAGTAATCGGTATGATTAAAGCATTCTTCGCATTAGGTGAAGGAGGAGGATCTCCAGATGCAGCTCAATTATCAGTAGGTATTGCCGAAGCCTTAATTAATACAGGTATGGGTATTGGTGCTTCTGCATTCGCTATTATTATGTATGCTTTCTTAACTTCTAAAATTGATGATTTAACATTCAAAATTGACGAAGTAGGAATGAGTATCCAACAATCTTTCTCTGCTCACAATTAATATTCAATTGACGAAGCCTTAGAAGGATAGTATAAGGACAAAATCAAACAACAAACAATTTAGAATATTAATTAATAATACAGAGAAAATGGCAAGAGTAAAACCAAAAAGAAGAGGTCCTTCGATGGACTTAACAGCTATGTCTGACATGGCTTGGCTTTTGTTAACTTTCTTTATTTTGACATCTAACTTTAGAGAACCTGAAGTTGTTCCTGTCGTAACACCAACATCTGTTTCGAACCAAAAAATGGCTGCTGAAAACATGATGATCATTAAAATTGATGGTGAAGGTAAGTTCTTATTCGGATTAGAAGAAAAAGATCGTATTCCTACATTAGAAAGAATGGGTGATAAGTACGGAGTAAAGTTTACAGATGCTGAAAAGAATGCATTCAAAAGCATAGTAGAGTTTGGTGTACCAATGAAAGAGATGAGAAATTATTTGAATCAGTCTACTGATAAACAACAATCATATCATCCTGGTATTCCATTAGATACGATACCGAACAAAAATCAAGAATTAATTGATTGGGTATTTGAAGCAAAAGAAGTGAACCCAGATATTTTCTTGGCAATTAAAGGGGATCAAAAATCTGAATATATTCAATTCAAGAATTTGATTCAACAATTGCAAATGAAAAATATGAATAAGTTCCAGTTAATTACATCTCAAGAATAATTATTAAGAAATTAGAAAATGGCACAAATAGAAAGTCACGATGACGGTGGCGGAAAGAAAGTCCGTTCCAAAAAGAATTCGACGAAAGTCGATATGGCTCCTTTGGTTGATTTAGGTTTCTTATTAATTACTTTCTTTATGTTTGCGGCGACATCGATCAAACCAAATGTAATGAACTTGAATATGCCTCCAAAAATTGACAAATTAGATCCAACTGATAAACCAGAAATAAAATTGAATAATTCTATATCAATTTTAATTGGAAAGGATAATAAGTTATTTTGGCATCAACAAGATCAGGCAGGATTAAACGGAGGAACTCTAAATGAAACTGACTACTCTAAAATTCGTGATGTTATTACAGCAGCACAAGGTAGAGCAGATAAAGATAAGTTTACTGTAATTATCAAACCTATGGATGATGCTACGTATGATAATTTAGTAACTATCTTAGATGAAATGGAAATTACAAAGTCTACTCGTTACGGAATCGTACCTGTTGCACCTTTTGAACAAAAAGTGTTCGACGAAAAAGTAGGTAAATAATTAGTTTAATTGTTAAATTTAAAAGAATTAAAATGTCAGAAAATAACAACAAACTAAAATCCTTAGACGAGATTGTATTTGAAGGTAGAAATAAAGCGTATGGAGCTTATGACATGAGAATGTCTGAGAAGAGTACATTATTGAAAGCTTTCATTCGTGGATTTATAGTAATTGCGATTTTAGCTTTTGGTCTTATTGCTTCTGCAACAGGTTTGTTTGAAAGTAAAAAGTCAGAAGACGTAGTCGTAGATGTTCAGCTTGAGGATTTGAATATTCCTGAGCCTCCAAAAGAGGAAGAAGTGGTTGAACCAGAGCCACCAAAGCCAGAGCCAGAACAAAGATATCAAGAAGAAACAGCTCAGGTTAGAGTGGTTATGCCAGAACCTAAAGCTCAGCCTAAAAAAGAAGAGCCTATTGTCGAAGTAAAGGAAATGGCCGATAAAGATTTAGGTTTAGTAGATAGAGAAGGGCCAAAATCAACAACACAAACTGGAGGTGCTAATGAAGTAAATACTAAAAAAGAAGCACCAAAGGATACACCAAGTACTCCTAATCCAGGGAAAGGTACAGAACCTGCAGCTCCATCTACAGTAACTGCTCGTACAGCGGCTGTAATGGCGGTATATCCTGGTTGTGAGAAAGATGCTGCAAAAGGTAAACAAGCTGCAACAGACTGTTTATCTAAAAAGTTATCACAAGATTTACAAGACGAGTTGCAAGATTTTGCGAATGACGCTGCTGGTCAAGGTTTATCTGGTGTAGTAGCTGCTAAACTTTCTTTCCAAATTGATACGGAAGGTAGAATCGTTGGAATTTCTCCAATGGGTGATGCTAAGTTAGGTCCTGAAGCTAAAAAAGCTTTAGAGCGTATTACACAACGTCAACAAAAAAGAGGGAAAACGATCAAACCTGCTCAAACAGAAGATGGTCGTGCTGCGAAGTTGAATTTCAATATTCCAGTTAAAATGCAAATTGAGTAAGACTTAATTTCATATATAAAAAAAGAGGCTAAAATTAATTAGCCTCTTTTTTTTTGTGTTTAAATTTTAGAACAGATTTATATTTCTAATAAAATCCCCGCAGGTTTTAATTATCATATTTGATAAAATAAAAAGCATCTTCATTCAATTGAAGATGCTTTTTTGATTATAAGAGTTTATTCTTAATTTAAAACGTAAAACCTTTCAATAAGCTTGTATATCGTTCAATTCCGTGTTCTATTTCGGATAAATAAATATATTCGTCTGGTGTGTGAGAACGAGCAGAATCTCCAGGTCCCATTTTTACGGTTTCGAAATTCATCATTGCTTGATCTGACATCGTTGGCGAACCATATGTTGTACAACCTAATTCTATTCCTTTTTGTACAATTGGATGATTTTCTGAAATACGTGAAGAATTTAAACGCAACGAACGTGCTTTAACTTCTGCTTTTGGCAAACAACTCGAAATAATATCAACGACTTCTTGATTTGAATATAATTCGTTCACGCGACAATCTACAACCAAACGACATTCATCTGGCACAACATTGTGTTGCTTTCCTGCTTCAATTTGTGTAACCGTCATTTTTACTGGTCCTAACATATCAGAAACTCTTTCGAATTGATACGTTTTGAACCAATTCATCACATCAATTGCTTCGTATATAGCATTTACACCTTCATTTCTTGCAGCATGTCCAGTTTTTCCTTTTACAATAACATCCATTACAACCAAACCGCGTTCTGCAATTGCCATGTCCATTTGTGTAGGTTCTCCTATAATTCCCAAATCGATTTTTGGTAGATTTGGTAAAATACTTGCAACATTCAATTGTCCTGAACTTTCTTCTTCAGCTGTGATTGCGACAATCAGATTAAATGGTAAATCATCATTCAAGAAATTGATATAAGTAGCCAATAAACTTACCGCAGAAGCTCCTGCATCGTTACTTCCCAAACCTACTAATTTATCACCTTCGATTGTAGCTTTTAATGGATCATATGTCCAAGAAGAGCCAAATTTTACAGTGTCGTGATGAGAGTTTAATAAAATTGTTTTTTTGTTCTCATCAAAATTTGGATGAATACTCCAAACATTGTTATTCTGACGATGAGCCGTAGCACCATGATCAGTTAAAAACTTGAAAATAATATCGGCCGTTTTATCTTCTTCGCTCGAAAAAGATTGAGTTTCGATTAATTGACACAACAAATCGACAGCTTTCTTTTTGAGAACAGTTAATTCTAACATAAAATTGTTTTAATCTCTGAGTTAATGTTGCGCGCGTGCACCAAACATACATTTTTTACACCCGCATTGATTACTTTGAATGAATTGTCTAATTTTGGAATCATTCCTTCGAAAATTACACCTTCTTCTTTTAACTGCAAATATAAAGTTTCGTTAATTTTTGGAATCAATGTTGTGTCATCATTTACATCACGAAGTACGCCAATTCTATCAAAACAGAAATTTAATTCTACTTCATTTTCTTGTGACATAGCAACCGCAATTGTAGAGGCAATAGTATCTGCATTAGTATTCAACAATTGTCCATTTCCATCATGTGTAATCGCACAAACTACTGGTGTGATATTGTTATCAATTAATAATTGAAATAATTCTTTGTTGACACTTTCATGATTCAAATCTCCAACAAAACCATAATCAATAGTTTTTACAGGACGCTTAGAACCTTTGATTGCATTACCATCTGCACCAGATAATCCTAATGCATTGCATCCAAATTCTTGTAATTTAGAAACGATAGATTTGTTCAAATTTCCAGCATATAATCCTGTGACAACATCCAATGTTGGTTTGTCTGTAATGCGACGACCTTCGATCATTTTTGGTTCGATTCCCAATTGATTTAACATCTTCGAAGCACCTTTTCCTCCTCCATGAACCAAAATTTTAGGTTCTTTAATTTCGGAAAACGTTTGTAGGAATTGTTCTAAGTCTTGCTCGTTATCGATAATTCCGCCTCCTATTTTAATAATTTTCAACATTTTAATAAATATGTAAATTTTGTTTGCTTTTTTTTGGTGATACAAAAATATAATATTTAACTTTGCATCTCAGTATAATAACTGAATATCTTGTTGATTAATGGAAGAAATTACTGAAATTGTTCTTCTCAATTATGAGAGTAGCTTTCGCAATGAAAGCACACCTTTTGGTTCTCATATTTTACTTAAGTGTGATGACAAAAGGTCATCTTTTCTCAATTCCTCTTTATTAATCGACTTTCCCTTAAATTATGTATGTTAGAATAGCAAATGCAGATGATGCCAAGTACACAGAATTGTTGTGCGAATGGTACGAAGAATCAGCTCGTATGAGAAAAACGGGTATTGCTAAACGAAATCCAGTTTATCTTGAACGCAAAATGCGTAATGGAAATGCTGTGATTGCTTTTGATGATGATGATCAAATAGCAGGGTTTAGCTACATAGAAACGTACGAAGAAGAAAAATTCGTCGTAAACTCAGGTTTAATTGTTCGTACAGATTTAAGGAGTTCAGGAATTGGACGCGAAATAAAACACGCTGTTTTTGAATTGTCACGTACAAAATTCCCGAAATCAAAAATCTTTAGTATTACAACTTCTTTAGCTGTAATGCGTATGAACACAAAATTAGGATACAAGCCAGTAACATTTTCGGAATTAACACAATCGGATGAATTTTGGAATGGATGTAAAAGTTGTAAAAACTATCACATCTTGATGGAAAATGATCGCGAGCGTTGTATTTGTACAGGATTGGTTTATGATAACCTTGATGACGAGTACGCTAAGCGCGCATTGGCAAATCAATCAAAAAAAGAAGATGAATAAATATACGAACTAAGGTTTTTTTTTGTCTAAAATGAGTATATTTGCATAAAATTTCGAATAAATATTCAAAATGAGTAATAAAAAATACAGATTCCAGATTATAAAAGATTTAATAACAGATCAAGAAATAAGTAATCAAGACGAATTATTAAAAAAATTAATCGATTTAGATATCTCCGTTACTCAAGCAACTTTATCGAGAGATTTGCGCGAATTGAAAGTTTCAAAAGTTCCTAATAGTTCAGGACAATACATTTATCGCCTTACAGAAAGTGCTGTTCCAACAGCAACCGTTACACATAACGAAAATGCAAGTTTGATTTTCTCTAAAAATTTGGGAGTTATCAAAACAAAACCAGGTTATGCAAACAGAATCGCTTTTGAGATTGACAACACACATTTCAATACCATAATTGGAACAATAGCTGGAGACGATACGGTATTAATCGTAATGAAAGAAGAGAGTAGCCGAGAAGAGGTTACCAATGAATTAAGAAGAATTATTCCCAATATAAACAAATAAACAAACAATGAGCAACAAAGCAGTTTTAGCTTACAGTGGAGGTTTAGATACATCGTACTGTTTGGTTAACTTAACAAAAGATCAAGGAATGGAAGTGCATACAGTAATTGTAAATACTGGTGGATTTTCGGCAGAAGAGTTAAAAGATATCGAAGCACGTGCCTACGAATTAGGATCTTCTAAACACGTTACAATTGATATTACAGACAAATATTACAACGATTGTGTTCGCTACTTAATCTACGGAAACATCTTAAAAAATAACACTTACCCATTATCAGTAAGTGCAGAACGTATGTTCCAATCAATTGCAATTGCTCAGTATGCAAAAGATGTAGATGCAGAATACATTGTACATGGATCTACAGGAGCAGGAAATGATCAAATTCGTTTTGATGTTGCTTTTGCAGTGATTTCACCACAATCTAAAATCATTACACCAATTCGCGACGAAAAATTATCTCGTCAACAAGAGGTAGAATATTTACAAGCAAATGGTGTAAACTATAGTTGGGAAAAAGCTAAATACTCTATTAACAGAGGAATTTGGGGAACATCTGTTGGTGGAGTAGAAACATTAACATCTAACCAAGCGTTGCCAGAAGAAGCTTATCCAACACAATTATCAAGAACAGAACCATCTGTTATCGAAATTGAATTTGAAAAAGGTATTCCAGTAGGTTTAGATGGAGAAAAATTATCTCCAGTTGCATTAATTCAAAAATTAAACGAAATCGGTGGTGAATATGCAATTGGTCGCGACATCCACGTAGGAGATACAATTTTAGGTATCAAAGGACGTGTAGGTTTCGAAGCGCCAGCAGCTTATTTATTAATCAAAGCACACCACTTATTAGAAAAACATACACTTACAAGATGGCAATTGTTGCACAAAGATTCGTTATCAAACTGGTACGGAACTTTATTGCACGAAGCACAATACTTGGATCCAGTAATGCGTGATATCGAAGCATTCTTAGAATCTTCTCAAAATCATGTAACAGGAAAAGTGAAAGTACAATTAAATCCTTATCATTTCTCAATGATTGGAATCGAATCGCCTTATGATATGATGCAATCTAAAGTCGCTACTTATGGAGAAGAAAACGAAGCTTGGGATAGTAGAGATGCAAGAGGTTTCATCAAAATATTTGGTAATCAATTAAAGATTGTTCATAGTTTCGATTAATTGATTCTTTAAAGTGGATTCCAACGAGTCCACTTTATTTTAGAAATATAGTAGAGGTATTATACCTTAAAAAAACACGCGCAAAACATAACAAATGACAAACAAAATTAACGTAAGCATTGTAGGAGGTGCTGGCTACACAGCAGGCGAACTGCTAAGAATATTGATACATCACCCGATGGTTAATATTTCGTCTGTGTACAGTACATCAAATGCAGGCAACCCCGTTACCAAAGTGCACGACGATTTGTTTGGAGAAACTGACATCGTATTTTCGGATAAAATAGACGAAAATGCTGATGTCGTTTTTTTATGCCTTGGTCACGGAAAATCGGCAGAGTTTTTAAAGAATAATAAATACTCAGCCAACACAAAAATTATTGATTTGAGCAACGATTTTCGATTAAATGAGAACCACATTTTCGAAGATAGAACGTTTGTTTACGGTTTACCAGAATTAGATCGCGAAGCAATCAAAACAGCTCAAAATATTGCAAATCCAGGTTGTTTTGCAACAGCTATTCAATTAGCATTGTTACCATTGGCAGCGAAAAATGAAATCAAAAATGATATTCATATCAATGCTGTAACGGGTTCTACAGGTGCTGGACAAAGTTTATCAGCTTCTACGCACTTTAGTTGGCGAAACAATAACGTTTCTTTCTACAAAGAATTTACGCATCAACACGAAGGAGAAATTTACCAAACATTGAATCAATTAGAAAAAGATTTCAATAACAAAGTATATTTCTTACCAATGCGAGGAGATTTTGCGCGCGGAATTTTAGCAGGTGTTTATTTAAAATCTGATTTATCAGAAGAAGAAGCAAAAAATATCTTCAACGAATATTACAAAAACGAACCTTTTACACATGTTTCTGACGCACCAATTGCATTGAAACAAGTCGTAAATACCAACAAATGTTTTTTACATATCCAGAAACAAGACGATGTATTGTTAATCACTTCTATCATCGATAATCTAACAAAAGGAGCTTCTGGACAAGCCGTAGAAAACATGAACTTGATGTTCGGTTGGGAAGAAAACTTAGGACTTAATCTTAAAACTGTGGCGTTTTAGAAGGCTTAAGGCTGAAAGCTTAACGGTAAACGATATGCAAGATTTTAGGAACATAAAAGTTTGGAATGAATCTCATCAACTTGCTTTGAAAGTTTATGAAATAACTTCTGAATATCCTCAATATGAGATGTTTAATCTAACCTCTCAATTAAGAAGAGCTTGTGTATCTATCCCGAATAATATAGCAGAAGGTTGTGGTAGAAATTCGGATAAAGATTTTTTACGATTCCTTCATATCTCTTTAGGTTCTACAAATGAAACGCTTTATTTATTGATTCTATCAAAAGATTTGAAATTGATAACAGGAGAAATATTTAAAGAACTTGAATATAAAGTTGAAAAAGTAAAAGCGATGTTATTAGCTTTTATTAAAACAATTAATAATCGTTTAGCGTAAACCGTTAAACGTAAAACTTAAAAGAAAATGAAACTATTTGACGTATATCCATTAATGAATGTAACTCCGGTTAAAGCTAAAGATTGTATTCTTTGGGACGAAAACGGAAAAGAATATTTGGACCTTTATGGAGGTCACGCAGTGATTTCTATCGGTCACTCGCATCCATATTATGTTGAGAAATTAACAGAACAAATTAATAATATCGGGTTTTATTCAAACTCAGTAAATATTCCGATTCAGCAAGAATTGGCAGAAAAATTAGGTAAAGCATCAGGTTACGAAGATTATACTTTATTCTTGATTAACTCTGGAGCAGAAGCCAACGAAAATGCAGTTAAATTAGCCTCTTTTCATACAGGAAAAGACAGAGTAATTGCGTTCAAAGATGCGTTTCACGGACGTACTTCGGGAACAGTTGCGTTGACAGATAATCCAAAAATTGTGGCACCTTTTAATGCACATCATAAAGTATCTTTTGTCAATTTTAATATTGATGAAGTAAAAGAAGTAATTGCAGGAGGAGATGTAGCAGCGGTTATTTACGAACCAATTCAAGGAGTAGGAGGAATTATTTTACCAACAGACGAATTTGTACAAGAATTAAGAAAAGTTTGTACAGAAAATGAAGTGGTTTTAATCGCAGATGAAATTCAATGTGGTTACGGACGCTCAGGGAAATTCTTTGCACATCAACATTCTGGTATCAAAGCAGATTTGATTACGATGGCAAAAGGAATGGGGAATGGATTTCCAATCGGTGGTGTTTTAATTTCTCCAGAATTTAAAGCTTCTTACGGATTATTAGGAACAACTTTTGGAGGAAATCATTTAGCTTGTGCTGCAGCGGTAGCCGTTTTAGATGTGATTGAGCAAGAAAACTTAATCGAAAATGCAAAAGAAATTGGAGAATATGTTGGAATCCAATTAAATAAATTTCCAAAAATTAAAGAAGTTCGTGGTCGAGGATCAATGATTGGAATCGAGTTTGATTTCCCAATCGGCGAATTAAAAAATAACTTAGTTACAAAACACAATATTTTTGTAGGCTACGCAGGTACAAACGTTATTCGTTTATTACCACCTTTAACAGTAACAAAACAATACATAGATAAATTCATATCAGCTTTAGAAACTGAAATTAACATTATCATCAATGGATAAGACAGTAAAATTAGTATTCCAAGACGGATTAGAAATCGAAGGAAAATCTTTCGGTGCGTATACTTCTGCCGCAGGAGAAGTAGTATTCAACACAGCTTTGGTTGGATATAATGAAAGTTTGACTGACCCTTCTTACAAAGGGCAGATTATGGTGATGACAGCTCCAATGATCGGAAACTATGGTGTTCCAGATGATAAAGCAATGATTAATGAAATTGAAGCTTGGATGGAATCGAACCAAATTCAAGTAACTGGATTGGTTGTTTCTTATTATGCTGATGATTATTCGCATTGGAACGCTATTCAAAAATTAGGAGCTTGGTTAGAAAGTCAAAATATCCCTGGTATTTATGGCGTAGATACACGTATGATTACAAAAAAATTACGTGAGCAAGGTTCTACTTTAGGAAAAATTGTAGCTGATACAGATGTCGCATATTACGATCCGAACGAAGATAATTTAGTAGATCAAGTTTCTTGTAAAGAAGTGATTCGTTACAACGAAGGTGCTGATGTCAAAATTGTTTTGATTGATTGTGGAGTGAAAAATAACATCATCCGTTGTTTTGTAAATCGTGATGTTGAGGTAATTCGAGTTCCTTGGGATTATGATTATTCAACATTAGAATATGATGGATTATTTATCTCAAACGGACCTGGAGATCCAGCTTTATGTGTGGCTACGATTGAAAATATCAAAAAATCATTACAAGAAGACAAACCAATTTTCGGAATCTGTTTAGGAAACCAATTAGTAAGTTTAGCAGCTGGTGCATCTACATTTAAATTAAAATACGGACACCGTTCGCACAACCAACCAGTACAATTAGTTGGAACAAAGAAATGTTTCATCACTTCTCAAAACCACGGTTTCGCAGTAGATGATTCAAAATTACCAGAAGGTTTCAAAACATTTTTCACGAACTTAAATGATGGTACGTGTGAAGGAATTCGTCACGAATCAAAACCAATCTTTACAGTTCAATTCCACCCAGAAGCAATGGGAGGACCAGTTGATACAGAATATTTATTTGATGAGTTCATCGAAGAAGTAAAAAAATATAAAAAGTCTTAATAATTGATGTTAAGGTATATATTCATATTATTTTTCTTTACAATTAATTCGTTTGGATATGCAACTGAACAGATTAAAGATCAAATGATTTATAATGGAAAAACATATTATATACAAAATGTTTTTTTGAATAAAACATTGTTAAGTAATTATGTTTATGAGAACTTTTTGACGAATAATTATTTTAATACTGCTCTTTGGAGAGGATATATGGCTACATATGAGATAGTAAATAATAAAGTCGTTTTAGAAGATATTAAAAGTTTCAAAATGAAAAATTCTAATGATTCTAATAATATTAAAAGTGAAACTGTTATCAACAATGATATTGAAAAATTAATAGAAAATAATCCTATTAATAACGTAATCATATTATCTGATACAGATGATTATTATGAAGAAAAATCTTTTGAAAATGGTGAATATTTTGTTTTAGAAATTGAAAATAGTAAGGTAACTAAAAGTTTTAAATTTAATTATAATCAATTAGTTCAATTTAAAAGAGACCAATTCAAGCTTTTTTCAAAAACTAAAACTGCTAAGAATTTTTTATCAGAATGTAAAAAAGATGCTGAAAAACAATATCAAGATAGTTTAGAAAAAGGAAACAAAGAATTAGCTTCAGTTTATAAAAAATATGATTGTAAAAATATTTTAGAAACAGACATGTTCTTTTATCTAAATGAAAATAATATATACCGAAAAATATTAAACAACTAATTTTAAAATTAATGAAATCTCATATAAAAAAAGTATTAGTATTAGGATCAGGAGCATTAAAAATTGGTCAAGCTGGTGAGTTTGATTATTCTGGTTCGCAAGCGTTAAAAGCGTTAAAAGAAGAAGGAATAAAAACAGTTTTAATCAATCCTAATATTGCAACTGTTCAAACTTCTGAAGGTATTGCAGACGAAGTTTATTTCTTACCTGTAACACCTTACTTTGTAGAAAAAGTAATTCAAAAAGAAAAACCAGACGGAGTTTTGGTTGCCTTTGGTGGACAAACTGCCTTAAACTGTGCAGTTGAGTTGAACAAAGAAAATATTTTCGAGAAATATGGTGTTGAGGTTTTAGGAACTCAAATTCCAGTAATTGAAGCAACGGAAGACCGTGATATTTTCATCGAAAAATTAGACCAAATTGGTGTTTTAACTGCTCGTTCAGAAGCAGTAGAAACTGTAGAAGACGCAATGGCAGCTGGTAAACGCATCGGTTTCCCATTAATCATTCGTGCGGCGTACGCTTTAGGAGGTTTAGGCTCTGGTTTCGCAAATAACGAAGAAGAATTATTAGATTTAGTTGAAAAAGCATTCAATTATTCTTCTCAAGTTTTAGTGGAAGAATCATTAAAAGGATGGAAAGAAATTGAGTACGAAGTAGTTCGTGATTCTTACGATAACTGTATCACAGTTTGTAACATGGAGAACTTCGATCCTATTGGTGTTCACACAGGAGAGTCAATCGTTATTGCACCTTCTCAAACTTTATCAAATTCAGAATATCATAAATTACGTGAAGTTGCCATTCGCACAATTCGCCATCTTGGTGTAGTTGGAGAATGTAACATTCAATATGCTTTCGATACTGTTTCAGAAGAATATCGTGTAATCGAAGTTAACGCTCGCTTATCTCGTTCGTCAGCTTTGGCGTCAAAAGCAACAGGTTATCCTTTAGCTTTCGTGGCTGCTAAATTAGCTTTAGGTTATTCTTTAGATGAGTTGAAAAATAGTGTAACGCAAACGACATCTGCGATGTTCGAACCTGCGTTAGATTATTGTGTAGTGAAATTGCCTCGTTGGGATTTAAATAAATTCTACGGTGTTCGTCGTAACATTGGTTCTGCAATGAAATCTGTTGGAGAAGTTATGGCTGTTGGACGTTCTTTCGAAGAAGCAATTCAGAAAGGAGTTCGTATGTTAGACATCGGACACAGAGGTTTTGTAGCAAACGGATTTAAGATTCCAGAAGGAGAATCTTTGGATACTTGGTTAGCTGAGCCAAATGACGAGCGTTTATATGCGATTACTGAAGCTTTCAAAGCGGGATATTCGATTGAAAAAATTCATGATTTAACAAAAATCGATTTATGGTTTTTACAACGTTTAGAAAGAATTTTTAATGTATCAAAAGAATTTGAAGCATTAGAAAGATTTGAACAAGTTGAAGCAGATTTAGTAAAACGTGCAAAATTATTAGGATTCTCGGATCAACAAATTGCAGTTTTAGTAAAAGGAGATCAAAACGTACACAGAAACGAATTAACAGTTCGTGAATTACGTAAAAACTTCGGAATTAAACCTGTTGTAAAACAAATTGATACGTTAGCAGCAGAATTCCCAGCACAAACAAATTATTTATATGTAACCTATCACGGAACTGAAAATGATTTGGAGCCAGAAACTGAGAAAGCAGTTTGTATTTTAGGATCTGGAGTTTATCGTATTGGTTCGTCTGTAGAGTTTGACTGGTGTTCTGTAAATGCAGCGCATACAGCATCAAAAAATGGTTACAAAACAATTATCATCAACTATAATCCAGAAACGGTTTCGACAGATTATGATGAGTCAGATCGTTTATACTTCGAAGAATTGTCTTTTGAACGTGTAATGGATATTTTAGATTTTGAACAACCTAAAGGAACAATTATTTCGACAGGAGGTCAAATTCCGAATAACTTAGCGATGAAATTGTACGATCAATCAATTAATATTTTAGGAACTTCTCCTTTAAGAATTGATGATGCAGAAAATCGTCACAAATTCTCAGAAATATTAGATGAATTAGGAATCGATCAACCACGTTGGAAAGAGCTTTCTTCTTTAGAAGCGATTCACAAATTTGTGGAAGAAGTTAATTTCCCAGTGTTAATTCGTCCTTCTTATGTCTTATCTGGAGCTGCGATGAACGTAGTTTCGAATACACATGAGCTAGATGCTTTCTTGAAATTAGCGAAAGAAGTTTCTCCAGATTATCCAGTTGTAGTTTCAGAATTCGTACAAGGAGCAAAAGAAATTGAGTTGGATGCAGTTTGTCAAAATGGAGAAATTGTAGATTACGCAGTTTCTGAACACGTAGAATTTGCGGGAGTTCACTCAGGAGATGCAACAATGTATTATCCACCACAAAAAGTGTACATCGAAACAATTCGTCAAATGCGTAAAGTTGCAGCGAAAATTGCAAAACGTTTCGAAATTTCTGGACCAATGAACATTCAGTTTTTATCAAAAAATAATACAGTTCGTGTTATCGAAACTAATATTCGTGCTTCTCGTTCGTTTCCATTCGTATCGAAAGTTGCAGGAAATAATTTAATCGAAAAAGCAACAAAAGTTTTATTAGGATTAGAAGTAGAAAAAGGACATTCAGAAATCGTTTACGATTTAGATTATGTAGGAGTGAAAGCTTCTCAGTTCTCATTTACACGTTTAGCAGGAGCTGACCCAGTTTTATCAGTTGACATGTCTTCGACAGGAGAAGTAGGGTGTATCGGTGATACAGCAGAAGAAGCTTTATTAAAATCAATGTTATCTGTTGGATATGAAATTCCTGAGAAAACCGTTTTAATTTCTGGTGGACCAATTGCTTCTAAAGTTGCTTTATTAGAGCCTGCGAAACAATTAATCGCAAAAGGTTACAAAATTTATGCAACAGAAGGAACGCACAAATTTTTTACAGAAAATGATGTGTATTCTACGCTTGTTTACTGGCCTTCTGATAAAAAAGAGCCAAATGTAATGTCTTATTTACATGACAAGAAAATTGATATGGTGATCAACATTCCGAAAAACTTAACAAAAGCGGAATTAGACAACGATTATCAAATTCGTCGTACAGCTGTAGATTTCAATATTCCGTTGGTAACAAATGCACGTTTAGCTTCGGCTTTCATTAATGCATTTACAAAATTATCGATGGATGATTTAAAAATCAAAACTTGGAACGAATACCGTAATAAATAGAAATTAGAATCTAGATATTAGAAGTTAGAAAGCCTCGCATTTGCGAGGCTTTTTTATGTTGTTAGTGTTGTTTGTCATTCCGACAAAGGAGGAATCTAAATTTATTTTCTTTTTCTAAAATTGAAGAATATACTAATAGTCAATAAAAATCCTAAAAGACTTAAACCTATCCAATAATATTTATTTCTTTTTTCGGCTGATAATTTATACAATTCAAACTCTTTTTGGATTAAATTCTCTTTACTTGAATTTGGAGGAGGCGGAATATTAAGAGTGTTTTTTTTCAGATATTCTTTACTAAGTTTTTCTAATTCTTCTAATTCAGATTGTTCAACAAATTTTAAATCAGAAGTTCTTGTACAAATATTTGTATAGATGCTAAAATCTGTGATAAATCCATAAATTAAATAGGTTTCATTTAATTCGAAGTTACTTCCGCAACCTCCAAACATTGATGAGGCAGGTGTGTAAATAGTTGTATAATATTTTTGTTTTTTATTTGTAATATCTATATTTTTTTTGAAATTTTTCTCGATTTCAAATGTATAAGCAAAAACAGGATTTGAAGAATAATCATAAAGAGTTGTATCAATTTTAATGACTTTTCCTATTATAATTTCATCAAATTCATCAAATGAATTTTTAACAGATGGAAATTCTCCACAACTACAACCAAACGTAAAAGTTGAGATTAAAAATATGAAAGTAAAAAAGTATTTCATTCAAATCAGTGTTTCCTCTAATTTACAATATTTATCCAAACAAAAAATCCACTTCAACAGAAGTGGATTTTTTTATTTCTTGTAAAAATAGTTGGCTTAAAACTCAGCAAAAAAAGCTTCTACTTTTTCTACACCGTTTGCGTCTAAGGCTTCAACCAATTCTTTTTTGATTTCAGTTAATTCTTTCTTTTTCGCTTTTTTCAAAACTGGTTTTGCAGTTTCTAAAAAGTTTTCGATTTGTTCTAAACCACGAGAACTTAAGAATTTTTCGTCTGTTTTTTTCAATTTAGCATAAACTTGTACCAACATTCTACATTGTTCCAAGGCTAAAACGTATTCTTTTACAGTTTCTAACGTAATCATGTAATGCAACATCAATTGTACTGAAGGCATATTACGTTGATGACCAAATTTCGTGTATTTTTCTAATGCAATTCCAAAAGATTCTTTACTACGTTCGATATTTTTATTTAAAGCTGCAGAAATCACAACGTTAAACCAATCGTCCGAATTATCAGAGTTTTGAGCGATATCGAAAAATGCATTATCCGCATTCTCAAAATCTTGTAAACTATAATATGATAAAGCAATTAATTTCTTAGCATCGTACATTTGTTTTGGGTCTTTTGCATCCAATAAACCTTCACAAATTTTGATACACATCTCGAAATTGCTGTTTCCAAATAAATCTCTCGCAGTGTTCAACAACGAATTAGTCGCATTCTGTTCCAACGCTTGCTCGTACATAAATTGACGCGCTCTCAAAACATCCTCGTATGTGATATAATCGTAATTGATTTTCATTTTTTTCGTCTCTTTGTTAATTCGCAACTAAATTAATTAAATCTTTAAGAAAGTACTTAATTATTTATCTTTTTTTAATAAATGTCGAATCACCGTTTCTGCCGCATGCAACCCGAATAAACCAGGCATCCACGAATTAGTTCCGTAAAACGATTTTTTATAATTTTTTCCATCCGTTAATTTAACCGAAGATTCATCAGGAACTTCTGTCGAAAAAACAGCTTTTACACCTTTATTAATTCCTTCTTTTTTTAATCGTTTTCTAACATTTTTTGCCAAAGGACAAACATCTGTTTTGCTAATATCACGCACTTGTACTTTGCTTGCCAAATATTTTCCTCCAGCGCCCATATTGCTGATTACTTTAATTTTTTTGCGTTTTGCAGCTAAAATCAAATTAATTTTTGGTGTAACAGAATCGATGCAATCTAACACATAATCAAAATCAGGAGTGACGATTTCGTGTGTACGTTCTGGACTCAAAAATTCGTTAATACGTGTTAATTTTAATTCAGGATTTATATCCATCAAACGATCACCAACCACATCTACTTTATGTAGTCCAACTGTCGAATGCAAAGCGGGCAATTGTCGGTTAATATTTGTAATGTCAACAGTATCACCATCAACAATAGTCATTTTTCCAACTCCCGCGCGAGCGATAAATTCTGCGGCAAAAGAGCCAACTCCACCTAAACCAACAACTAAAATGTTCGAATTTTTAAGGATTTCTAAACCTTCTTCTTTGAATAATAATTCAGCTCTTTCTTGCCAAACTGCCATTGAAATGTATTTTAATTATGATTGAACTTCGTAACCGAAAATTGCTTTCCAATTTTTCGCTTGTTGAAGTTGTAATTCCTCGATTGTAATTTTTCTCAAATCCGCTGCAAAAGTATAAATTTCTTCAATAGAAATTTCGCTTGCATCATTTTCTAAAAAGAATTGATTCGCAGAAAGATTTGCAAATATAATTTGTAAGTTTTTGTTTGATAGAAGATTTTTACCAAAAGATGCAAAACAATTTTGCGCAATAATTTGATTGAGTAACTGTTCATTCTTATTGAAACCATGAAAAATAAACGGAATCGTCAATTTCATTTGTTTTCGAATCTGTAAAATTTCTTGATAAGCACGAACCGAATGTATAATGACTGGAAGTTGATGTTGCATCGCAATTTCTAACTGTTTTTTTAAAACGTTGATTTGTAATTCAAAATCTGTTTCGCACAATTTATCTAATCCAATTTCACCGATTGCTAAACAGTTTTTATTCGAAATAGTTTGATTAATAATTTCGATTTCTTCCTTTATTGATGAGGTTTTGATGTAAGCTGGATGAATCCCAATCGAAAATAATTTAGCTTCATTATTCAACTCATTTGGAAACTGATTATACAGTTCCAAAACATCTGTTTGATCGGATAAATGATGTGTATGCGCGTTGAGAAACATAGTTCAAATTTAATCTTTTTCAATGATTTTTCGAAATGTTAAAATAGGAATAGAATTTGCTATAGGAATTTGAATGAATTCAGATCATATTTTAAGTCCAAAAATGTTGAAGTTTTTGCCATGGCTTGGTGCGATGGCAATTTTTATGCAAGCTTTGGACGCTACAATTTTAAATACATCTTTACCTACAATCGCAAAAGAATTAGGAAAATCGCCTTTAGAAATTCAGTCGATTATTGTTGCGTATACGTTAACAATCGCTTTGTTAATTCCTTTGAGTGGTTGGCTTTCGGATAAATACGGAACGAAAAAAGTTTTTCAATCTGCTATACTGATTTTTACACTTGGATCCACACTTTGCGCATTTGCCACAACTTTACCTTTTTTAGTCATTTCACGCGTTATACAAGCGATTGGAGGATCGATGATGGTTCCTGTTGTACGTTTAGCAATTTTATATGCTTATCCAAAAAGTGAATTATTAAAAGTAATTAATTTTATAACTATACCAGGGTTAATAGGACCACTTTTAGGACCAACAATTGGAGGTATTTTGGTTGAAACGTTATCGTGGCATTGGATTTTCATCGTGAATATTCCATTCGGAATTATTGCACTTTGGATGACAACTTTTGCGATCCCCGATTTTAAACATCCAGTTTTTAAATTTGATATCAGAGGTTTGATTCTTTTTAGTGGAGGAGTTACTGTCTTAACATTGATTATGGAATTGACATCTTCTCGTGTGATTGGCCTGCAAACTGTATTGGCATTGACTGTAGTTTCTGCCTTTTTGATTGGTTTGTATATTTATCATGCAAAACATAAACAACATCCTTTAATCGATTTGAATTTGTTTAACATTAGAACTTTGCGAATTGGTATTATAGGAAATCTTATTACACGATTAGGAATTGGAGGAATACCTTTTCTTATTCCGCTTTTATTGCAAGTTGGTTATGGATATTCGGCTACTGTAGCGGGATTAATTATGATTCCATCTGCAACAAGTAACATTATTGCAAAATCGTTTGTTGTGCCAATTGTGAATAAATTTGGTTATCGAAATACGTTGATTTCCAATACAATAACTTTAGGATTAATCATTTGTATGTTTTTCTTTTTAGAATCGAAATCACCAATTTATTATATCATTCCGTTAATGGTTTTGAATGGATTTTTTAGTTCAATTCAATTTACGGCGATGAATACCTTGTCTTTAGCCGATTTGGACGAAAATACATCCAGCGAAGGGAATAGTTTATTATCGGTTACACAACAATTATCACTAACATTTGGAATTTCTGTAGCTGCATTAATTTTAGGTGTTTTTAGACAAGCAGGATTTGTAAATGGAGTGGAAGTACAAGCTTTTCGTTATTCATTTTTGACGATGGGCGTGATGACAATTTTATCAACTTACATCTTTTTCAAATTAAGAGAATCTGATGGCGCTTCAATGTCGGGGAAGAAATAAAATTTAGAACATAAAAAAATCTCTACCAAGTAGAGATTTTTTTCGTTTTATATTATTTTGATTTAATCATTGTAAAAATGATGGCGAAGTTCACCTTTCAAGTTTGCTTCGTATTGCGTTTTGAATTCTTCTTTCGAAAGGTTTTGACCTAATAAATAAATGGCTTTGGTAATTGCAGCTTCCATTGTCAAATCATAACTCGAAATTGCGCCCATATTTAGTAACGCATCACTTGTAGCATAACGTCCAAGTTCTACCATTCCGCCAGCACATTGCGTGTTGATGATAAGATGAACTCCTTTATTCGTTACTTCTTCCAGCAATTCAATAAACCAACTATCGGTAAAAATATTTCCTGTTCCGAAAGCCTCAATAATAAAAGCTTTCATGTTCGGAGCGTTTAAAACACTTTCGATAAAAGAACGATTCATTCCAGGGAAAATCTTCAAGACACCAACATCAGCATTTAGATTTTTGTTGATCGAAAGTTTATCCGTAACAACATTTTTTAACAATAAATCTTCTTTCACTTCCAGATGAACACCGGAAACTCCAATTACTGGATAATTCGGCGACTCGAAAGCATCAAAGTTTTCTGCATTAATCTTAGTTGTTCTATTCGCACGAAACAATTTATATTCAAAATACACACAAACTTCCTTGATAATTGGTTTGTCATTTTTACGTAACGAAGCCAATTGAATCGAAGTAATTAAGTTTTCTTTCGCATCTGTGCGCAAATCTCCAATTGGTAATTGCGAACCAGTGAAAATGACAGGTTTCTCGAGGTTATCAATCATAAAACTCATTGCAGAAGCTGTATACGCCATTGTATCTGTTCCGTGCAAAACAACAAAACCATCATAGTTTTCGTAGTTTTGTTGAATGGTTTCGGCAATTTCTATCCAATATTTAGGTTTCATATCAGACGAATCTATAGGCGTATCGAAACTATGATAATCGAAAGAACAATCTAACAGACCCAATTCCGGAATTTGTTTCAACAAATTATCAAAATTGAAAGGTTTCAAGGATTGGTCACCATAATCTTTCGCCATTCCAATTGTTCCTCCTGTGTAAATTAATAAAATTTTTGTTTGCATGCGGTTTGATTAATTTCTGGTTAAAATTAACCATTATAAAAAATCTGTACAACATCTTTTCTTAAACTCCGATATTTTGTAAATTGGATAAATAATTGTGAATATAATTTTAAACTATCAACTTGATGAAACTATTACTTTTAGCCATTACAACTTTGTTAACATCAGCTTATGTTAATGCGCAATCTGACGAAGGATTGTTTGAAGTTGAGTACGAAATGAACGGACAAGAATTGAAATCTTTTGCTTTTTCTACGGATAATTGTGCGCAGAATTTGATTGTAAAATCGTGGGAAAATTGGGTAACGAACAAAGAAGGTTCTTCTGCTTTTCTAAAAAAACACGAAGCGAGTAATATCAAGTTCAAAAATTCGCAAGATGTGTATAAATCTGTGATTAGTTTGGTTGATGAAGAAAATGGAAAAACGACCGTGATTAATACATTAACAGATCAAAATGGAATGACATTTAATAGTAATTCGGCAGAGTTTGATAAAATTTATGCTCAATTGCAAGATTTAGCAACAAAAACGAAGCAAGGTTGTGTACGAAATGAGTTGAGGTTAGCGAACGAAAATATGATTCGATTGACAAAAGAAAACGCTGATGCACAATTGAAAAAAGGAAACTCGATCAAATCATATCTAAAAGATAATAACACCTTATTGAAATTAGAAAGTAAAAAGCAAGCTTTGGGCGATAAGTTAGATTTGGTGGTGAATCAATTGGAAAGAGAATCGAATGATAAAGTAACTGATGGTTTGATGAAGAAAAAGATAAAAACAGAAAATTCTTTGCGATCGATAGAAGATCAAGTAGTAACATTGAGCGGAAAAATACAAATTGCCGAAGAGAATGATAAAGGTTTGGATGCAAAAATTAATCAATTAACAAGTCAAATTCAGCAACAACGCTCGATTACAGAAAATTTAAAAAAGAAATATTCATCAATTGCACGATAATTGTTAGAGAAATTATATATTTACTAAATATCAACAAATAAATATTATTAAAATCAACTCGTTATGGGATTATTTTCATTTATCAAAAATGCCGGAGAAAAAGTCTTCGGAGGTGCAGAAACACCAGAAGAAAAAGCAGCTAAAGTACAAGAACAAGTTGCAAAACAAGGATTTGATTTGTCAGGAGTAACTTTTTCTACTGATGGAGATAAAATTGTAGTAGCTGGACAAGCGTTGGACATCAACGAGAAACAAAAAATTTTAGCAACAGCAGGTAACATTGATGGAGTGGAAGGAGTAGAAGATCAATTAACATTGAAAACACCTTTGAGAATTGAGATTCCAGATTTATCTAAGACAATGTATACTGTAAAAAGTGGAGATTCTTTATCTAAAATTGCAAAAGAAGTTTATGGAGATCCAATGCAGTATCCAAAAATTTTCGAAGCAAACAAACCAATGTTAAAACACGAAGATAAGATTTATCCAGGTCAGGTTTTATATATTCCTCAGGATTAATACAATAGAAATAAAATATTAAGGTTAAAACTCCTACAACCAAATGATTGTAGGAGTTTTATATTTTTACAGCATGGTTTTTGCAGAATATATACTCGCAATAAAAAATAATAGCATATATTCGTATAACTGAAATAAAAAAATAATTATGAAAGTTTCAATTTTGCCAGTAGCGGTTATCGCTGCTTCAACTTTATTTAGTTGTGTGAGTCAGAAGAAGTATGATGAATTACAAAATAAATTCAATTCTGCTTATTCTGAGAACCAAGGATGTCAAACAGAATTGGCTGTAGCGAAAGCTAAATTAGCTAATTTTGAATCTAACCAAGGTCAGTACGAAAACACAGTTCAGAGTGAAAGAAATCAAATTAAACAATTACAAGAACAATTGAAAAATTGTATTAATGGTGGTTCTAAAAATGTTTCTGAATTAGTGAACGAAATCAATCAGTCTAACAAATACATCAAACATTTGATTGATGCGAAAAGCAAATCGGATAGTTTGAATATGGTTTTAACAAACAACTTAACGCGTTCTTTATCTAGCAACGAAGCAAAAGATGTTGATGTTAAAGTATTAAAAGGTGTTGTTTACATTTCGTTAGCTGATAACATGTTGTACAAATCTGGTAGCTACGAAATTTCGCCTGCTGCAGGAGAAACTTTAAGTAAAATTGCGAAAATCATCAACGATTATAAAGATTACGATGTATTGATTGAAGGTAACACAGATAATGTGCCAATTTCTAAACCAAACATCCGTAACAACTGGGATTTATCTGCTTTACGTGCATCTTCTGTTGTACAAGCATTACAAAACCAATACGGTGTTGATGGTAAACGTTTAACAGCTGGTGGACGTGGAGAATATAACCCATTAACTACAAATGCTACTGCAGAAGGAAAATCTAAAAACCGTCGTACACAAATTATTATCTTACCTAAGTTAGATCAATTTATGGATTTAATTGGGCAAGCTCCAAAAAACTAATTTTGATAAAAAAATCAAATTAATATA